>JAYTEN010000214.1:0-8912 GCA_043735145.1 Gemmatimonadota bacterium
GGCGGATCGCCGGTCCCCTGTGGCTGCACGTCGGCGGACAGCTGCGCCACTATCGCGCCTCGCCGCTGAAGCAGCGGCCGAGTCTCTTCGAGGCCGCGACGGCCGGCCCGCAGGCCGACACGGTGCGCCGCGACGGCGTCGAGCTGCGCGCCGGCCTGGTCTTCGACACGCGCGACGACTGGTACGCCACGACGCGCGGCCTCCTCCTCGAGGCCCTGGCGGCGCCCGGACGCCTGCGTGCGCCCGCGGGAGAAACCGGGCTCAGTTACCGGCGCTATCTCTTCGGCGCGGCCGAGTTCGTGCGGCTCACGGCCAGCGGCCGCACCGTCCTCGCGC
This sequence comes from Gemmatimonadota bacterium, assembly GCA_043735145.1. Lineage (GTDB taxonomy): Bacteria > Gemmatimonadota > Gemmatimonadetes > Gemmatimonadales > JACORV01 > DASXPG01. Next base: position 337 of record JAYTEN010000214.1, read on the forward strand.
TCCGCCAGCGTGCCAGTATCGCGCGCGACTCGCTGCCCTTCTTTCTCGCGTACGAGCAGCCGACGTCGTGGATGCCGATGGACGGCACCGTCGGAGCGCACACGGTGCGCCTGCACGGCGGCGGCACCCAGCTGTCGACCAACCACGCGATGGCCACCATCGAGGTGCGCCGCAAGTTGATGGTGCCGAGCGACAACCCGGACCGCGCGGGAGGCCTGTGGGCCCAGTTCTTCTTCGACGGCGCGATGCTCTGGGAGCCGGGGACCCGCGCGTCGCTCGACCGGACCGAGTGGACCATCGGCGCCGGCCTGCGGCTCCAGACTTCGCAGGATGACATCCTGGGCTTCGACGTCGGCGTCACCGATGCCGGCTTTCATGTCTCGGTCCTGAAGAACTTTGGGTTCTGACGCGGCCGGATCCGCCGTCGTCGTAGATTGAGTGCGTGCAAGGCCTCTCGCAGACCCTGACGCAGTCACCGCTCGCGGCGCTCGCCGCGCTGTTCGGCGCTGGCGTCGCGTCCAGTTTTCTTCCCTGCATCTACCCGATGATCCCGATCACGGCGAGCGTCCTCGCCGGCAACCGGCGCGGCGGCGCATCGAGAGCGCGCGTTATAGGACTGACACTCGCGTACGTCCTCGGCCTCTCGCTCTTCTATGCGCTGCTGGGCCTACTGGCAGGGATGACGGGCAGCCTCTTCGGGTCCATCGCCTCGAGCCCCTGGGTGATGCTGGCGGTGGGCAACATCCTGCTCCTCTCGGGGCTGATGATGCTCGAGGCGATTCCGGTGACGGCGCCGCACCGCCTGATGGCATGGGCCGGCTCGCTGAGTGGTGGATCGTATCCGGCGGTGTTCCTGATGGGGGCGATGAGCGGAATCGTGGCGGCGCCGTGCGGCGCGCCCGCGTTCCTCGCGGTGCTCACCTGGGTGGCCGCCACAAAAAGCGCGGCGCTCGGCTTCCTCTATCTCTTCGTCTTCTCGCTCGGGATGAGCGCGATCCTGGTCGCCGTCGGGCTTTTTTCCGGCACCCTCGCGGCACTACCGAAAGCGGGCCAGTGGATGGTGTGGATCAAGCGCGTCGCGGGTATCATTCTGATCGGCGTCGCGGAGTACTACTTCATCAGGATGGGGACGGCACTGTGAGAGAGGCCGTGGGACGGGAGCACAGGGGGACGCGGGGGCGGCAGCTGGCCCGCATCGTGCTGCTGGCGCTGCTGTTTACCGCCGCACCGCCGTACCGCCGTACCGCCCTCGCTCAGGACGTCGGCCTCGCGATGGGCCACGTGCCTCCCGCGGCCACGGTGCAGGACACCAGTGGCGCCCCGGTGGACCTCGCCGCGCGATACGTGGCGAAGAAGCCGGTGCTCTTCGAGTTCTGGGCGTCGTGGTGCGAGATCTGCGAATCGCTGCTGCCAAGGATGGAAGCGGCGCAGCGGCGTTTCGGGTCGCGCGTCGATTTCGTGGTGGTGGGCGTGGGGGTGAACCAGTCGTTGAACTCGATGAAGCGGCATCTCTCGCGGCACCCGATGCCGTTCAACTTCTACTTCGACAATGCCGGCGCCGCGGTCCGAAGCTTCGAGGCGCCCGGCACGTCGTACATCGTAATTCTGGACGCGCGGGGCCGCGTTGCGTACACCGGCAGCGGCGCCGATCAGGATATCGAGGCGGCGATTCGCCGAGCCCTCTAGTTCCTCGTGCTGTCGGCCGGCGCCAGCCGGTTGATGACCTCGCCCAGCTCCGTGTAAGCCGCCGGGTCCACCTCGCGGAACGGCACCGCGCGATACGCGATCCGGCCATCCGGACCTACCACAAAAAGATTCCGGTTCGTTGCGTTCGCCCGCGAGGCCAGCGCGCCATACTGCGTCGCGACCGCGACGCTGGGGTCACTGGCGAAGAGGAACGGGAACTGCGAGTCCCGCGCCCACGACTGCTGCATCGTATCGGCATCGGCGCTGATCGCGATGAGGATGACGTTGCGGCCGTTCTTGAAAACCTGCGCGTACTGATCACGGTACGCGTTCATTTGGACCGTTCAACCACGCGTTCGGCTGCGGGAGAAGAACGCCAGGACGACCGTCTTCCCCCGGTAATCGCTCAATCGGACGGGATCGCGCAGCACGCCGTAGCGCGTGGAGCCGGGCAAGGAGAAATCGGGGGCGACGGTGCCCACTTCGAGGGGTGGCGTCTGCCGCACCGGCGCGGCCGGTGTCTGCTGGGCCCGCGCGCCGGGCGCGGCCAGCGCCAACAGCCCGGCGGCAAGCCACTGGGATCGCTTCACGAAACAACTCCGATCAGGTCGGGACACCCTGAACATGGTGGGACCCGGCCATCACGGCAAGCACTTCGCGTATCGTCGTCTCGCCTTTGTCCTTCGCGTACCAGCGGCGAATCTCGGGATACAGCTCGGCCTTGGACCGGCCCTTCGCCCGCTCCGCCGCGGACCATTCCTGGAGCGCGCGCGGCCGCGGCCCCCACCAGCCCAGCTCGTCCATGCCTTCCGTCAGCACGATGACCACCGGGATCGAGCGCGCCGTCCCGTCGGTCAGGTATCGCTGCATGACATCGTCGTGCGCGTCACGCCGCAGGATTCGCAGCTCGACATTCGCCGTCGCCTCGGCCCAGCGGGCCAGCACCGGCACCGAGTTGGTCGCGTCGCCGCACCAGTCCTCGGCCAGCACCACCAGTCGGAACCGGCCCGGCAGTGCGGTGGCGGCCTCGACGGCCCACGCGGGAATCCGGGACAAGCGATAGACACCCGTCCAGAGCTCGCAGTGCGCGGTGGAGTCCTTCACGAACTGCCCATAGGGCAGCGCGTGCTCCCAGAGTGCCGCAAACGGCCACGTCACGAGTGTTGCTCCTTCCGGGATGGCTTCCATGCACGCAACTTCTCAACTTCTACCGTGTCCGGACCGTAAACAAGAATGAAGATGTCCTCACAGACAAGCAACCAAGTCGCCTGGTCGCCTAGTGGTTCACAGTTCACCCAGGAGCAGGTTGTGCCCAACATCGCCGTGTGGCATCCGCAACTCGTCCATTTCGTCATCGCCCTCGCCTTCGTCGGCATCGGCGCGCGCATCGTGTCGCTGCTGCCACTGGGTCCGCGCTTCAGCTTCACCAACGCTATGGCGACGTCGCTGATCGTAATGGCCGCCATCGCGGGCGTGCTCGCGGCCAAGTCGGGCGACGACGCGCACGGCCCCGTCGAGCGGGTCCCCGGCGCACGCGAAGCGGTGCAGGAACACGAAGAAGCGGGCGAGTGGGCGCGCACCGGGCTGCTCTTCCTCGCGGTCATCGAAATCGGCACCTTGGCCCTGTCCGCCCACCCGAAGTTCGGAAAGGCGATGAAGGGCGTGGCGGCGGTGGCCGGCCTGGTGATGGCGGTGGTCGTTTTCCGCGCGGGCGAACACGGCGGCGCCCTGGTCTTCAACTACGCCGGCGGCATCGGCCTGCGCTCGGGCGACAGCGCCGACGTGCGGCACCTGCTGGTGGCCGGACTCTATCACCGCGCGATGAAGCAGCGTGAAGCCGGCGCGAAGGACGAAGCCGCGCGGCTCATCCAGGAGCTCGTCAGGCAGATGCCGGGCGACACCACCGCTCGCATGCTGGGCGCCGAGTCGATGCTGCGGGACCAGAACAATCCGCGCGGCGCGATCGCCTCGCTCGATTCGCTCCAGTTTGCGGCCGACAACATGCGAATGCGCACGCGCCGGGACATGATGGTCGCTGACGCTTATGTCGCTGCCGGTGTGATGGACTCCGCGCGCATCGTCCTCGAAGCCCTCAAGGCCCATATGCCCGTGGGTCCGGGACAGCAGCGGGTGCAGCAGGCGATCGACAAGCTGCGGTAAAACACGGGGATCTGTTTAGAGGTACCGCTCCCTTAGGACCTTCTCATGGTGCGCCACATGACCGGCAAGTATCCAGGTCAGCGCGCGCACGCTGATCTCATGCCCGTTGGCGCTGCCGCGGCGCGCCATGACCTCGTCGCACAGCGGCGCGATCAGCGCCACTGACGAACGGCGCACCGCCGCCCATTCGTCCGCCAGCTGTGCCAGGGTGCGCAACCCGGCGTTCGCCTCCCGGACGTACGTATTCTCGTCGAAACCCGGCAGATTGGCCGGATCCTTGCGGGCAAAACGCAGCAGCCGGTACGAGAACACCCGCTCGGCATCGCTGAGGTGCTGCACCACATCCTTGATGCTCCACTTGCCCGGCGCATAACGATGGTCGCCGCGGACTTCGGGAATCCCGCGGACGAACGCCGCGAACTCGGTGCCCTGGCGCTCCAGCGTTGCCAGCACATCCGGTCCGGGCGCCTCCTGGATGTAGCCCGTGTAGAAGGCCGCGTGCTCGTCGCCGCCCGGCTTCTGCGTGCGCCACGTCGTCGTCATGTCATTCTCCTGGTTGTGTCGCCACTGGAGGACGTCGCTCATCGGGGCCGCGGCCGCGGAATGCCGGGCAGCGACGGAAGCCGCGCACCCGGAATGACACTCGTCACGCGACTCAATGCGTCCTTCAACTCGGTTTCGACCTGCTGCAGCTGCTCCGCCGGCCCGGAAAGACGATCCCTGACCTGGGCCTCGAGCTCGGCCCCCTTGGCGCGCGCTTCGGCGAGCTGCTTCGAGACGATCGAATCCACCCGCGCCCGCACCAGCCCCTCGGCGCGCCGTAGCTCGGCACCCATCTCGCGCTTGATGTTGGAAGCCACCGCGTCGCCGATGTTGGAGCTGACGGCGAGGTGCGGGCTGGTCAGCGGACCGCTGATGCTCGCGTCGATCCGAACGCCCCGGATGTTTGCGATCGAACGCCATACCAGCGATTCGGCCCATGCCAGCGAGCCGAGGCGCAGCGCCGAGTCCCGCGCGACGCCCGAATCGGTGGTGCGGCGCCAGTGCACCGCGTCGGCGGAGAGATGCCAGGTGCCCCGAAGCTCGGCGCCCGCGCGGGCGAGACCCAGTTCCATGAAACTGCTGTCACCGAATTCCAGCCGCGCGCCCGCGCCGGGCACCGTGAACGACGGGATCGTCAGTCGCGGCACGCCGGCCTGAAGCGAATCGAAGGCGATGCGACCCGTCCGATCCATCGCGCCGCTCACGCTCAGATCGCGCGGGCCCACCATGCTGGTGCGGTGCGCGCGAAACGTCATCGGCCGCCCCAGCACCGCGGGCTGAGTCGTCGCCCCCGACACCTCGGCAACATAGGACCCCGCCGCGATGGTGCGACCGCCCAGGGCTAGATCGGCGTGGGCGTGTTCGACCAGGAAATCGGGCCAGGTATGGGCGAGCGGGAACGCGAAGGTGGTGCCCGAACGGCGCAGCCGATTCGGGCCGGCATGACGCCGTGGATCAAGACCCGGCGGGATGTATTGCTCGGCGACATTGACCCAGTACATCACCGGCTTGAGCCGCTCCGTGACCATCGGGCCGAACATCGACATCGAGACGTCGGGCGCCTCGAACGAGGGGATGTGCACCAGCCCGCGCACGAAGGCGAGGTCCGCGCGCCGCGCGTCGTCGAGCCCCGCGACGCCCGCGCGCACCAGCTCCACGCCCGCCGTCGCGTGTGTCTTCGCGGTGTCCACCCGCGCTTTCATCGTTCCCACCCGCGCGAGCATCGTCCGCAGGTCGGTCGCCGTGGAGACCAGCTGGACCGGCGTCATGGCCCGCACGTTCACGGCCTGCAGGCGCGTGGCCAGCGCGCGCGCCGAGTCCACGGTCGGGCGCGGATCAAGCCCGCGCAGATCGGATTCCAGCGCGGTGCGCATCGAGTCGCCCTGGGCGGCCACCCGGCGCGCCTCGCGCGGCGTGCGCAGGCTGTCGGCGTTGATCGCCGGAATGCGCACCACCGTGCCGACCAGTCCCTTGAGGTCGAGCGTGGGAATCGGAATGCTGTTGATCCACGCCAGGACATGACGGGTCGCCTCACCCGAGCCGGGCGAGGGATGCGCGATCGCGCCCGACTCCGTGCGCGGCGTCCCGAAGCGCACGCCGCTCACGACGAGCGATTCGACGACCACCTTCTTCATGAACAGGGCGCGTCCGTTCAGCGATGCGCGCAGCACCGGGATCTCGAGCAGGTTCGTCATCGGGGCGTTGGGGTCGGTGACCTGGAGCCCGGTGAGCTCCAGCTCGGCGCGGCGCAGCCGAAGGTGCGCGGAGGCCAGCTCGACCTTCGCGCCCACCACATCGGCGCCGGCAACCTCGACGGCGCGCCGGACCACGCGGTCGATGAACAGCAGCCACAGCACCGCGACGATCCCCAGCGTCAGCAGCATCGGGACGATCGCCTTCCAGCGGAAGATCTTCATGGCTGAAAGAGGCGGTAGATCTTGTAGAGATTCGACGCCTGCACCGCGTGGAAGACGCGCGTCTGCTTGAGTCGCTCGTAGACGCGCGCCCGGTAGTGCACCACTCCCCACTTTGCCAGAAAATAGATCGGAAGCCACATCGCGATCCAGAACACCAGGCTGCCCAGCACGACGGTGTTGTCAAGGTTCGCGAGCGACACCACGGGCGTGTTGGCGAAGGTGGTCCAGAGCGGCGCCAGTGAGGGTGCCGACAACAGCCGGGTCCCGATGGCGTCGAAGAGCGGATCCAGCAGGAAGCCCGCCGGCACGAAAATCGTCCAGCCGAGCGAGAACCCCGCCAGCGACACGTCGAGCACCATCGCCGCCAGCAGGATCACGAGGTTGTGCAGGTTCATGAGGGGCGTGAGCCCGAGGCACGCACCCAGCGCGATGCCGGCCGCCACCTGCCCCGGGCGCCCCTCGGAGTTGAGCGCCTTGACCATCGACTGGAGCAGATTGAAGAAGAACATTCAGGGAAGGTATCCACCTGCCCGCGGGGATGGCGAGCCGTGATATATTGCCGCCCGATGGGCAAACTCCCCTCATCCGGCCCGGCGCTGGTGGTGCTCGCCGCGGGAATGGGCAGCCGGTACGGCGGCCTGAAGCAGCTCGACGCCGTGGGCCCCGGCGGCGCGACGCTCATGGACTACGCGGTCTTCGATGCCGCGCGCGCGGGATTCGCCGGCGTGGTCTTCGTCATCCGCCCTGACATGGAAGCCGCGTTCGCGTCATTTGCCGCCCACCGGTACGGGGGCCGCATCGCGGTAACGACGGTGCACCAGCGGCTCGACGCGGTTCCTCCCGGATTCTCCGCGCACGGCCGCACCAGGCCGTGGGGCACGGCGCATGCCGTGCTCTGCGCCGCTACCGAAGTGGATCGGTCGTTCGTCGTGGTGAATGCCGACGATTTCTACGGCGCCGCGGCCTACCAGGCCGCCGCACGGTTTCTCGAGGGCGAGGCGGGCGGCACGCCACCCGCGTGGGCGGTGGTGGGCTACCGGGTCTCGGACACCGTTTCGCCGGCAGGCGGGGTCAATCGCGCCATCTGCCGCGCCCGGGGCGGCTGGCTCAGCGAAATTGAGGAGCTTCGCGATATTGCGCCGGAGGGCGCGGCCTTCGCCGGTCGCGGCGCGTCGGGACGGATGCCGCTCCAGGGCGACGACCTCGTGTCCATGAACATGTGGGCCTTCACGACGGAGATTTTCGACATGCTGCGACGGGAGTTTTCGGCCTTCCTGAAAGCCGGCCCCGGCCCCGACGACGAGTTCCTGCTGCCCGGCGTGGTGCAGGGTGCCGTTGCGAACGGCGCAGCCCGCGTCCGCGTCCTCGATCCGCGCAGCCCCTGGCTCGGCATGACCTACAGCGCCGACCGGCCCGCCGTCGTGCGCGCCCTCGAAGATCTCACCCGCGCGGGCCAGTATCCCGCGTCGCTCGCATGACCGCGCCCGGGCACCTCGATGGCATCGCGGGACGGTTCGCCCTCGCGGGCCCCATCATCTGGGTCGAGGAGCTCAAGGGCGGCCACATCAACGACTCCTACCGGGTGATCGCGCGCCAGAAAGACGGCCGCGAAATCCCGTATCTCCTCCAGCACATGAACTCGCGCGTCTTTCCCGACCCGGTGCGCGTGATGGAGAACATCGCCTACGTCACCCGTCACCTCGAGATCCAGCGCCGCGCCGGACATACGAAACGGCAGACGCTCACGCTGGTGCCGACGACCGCGGGCGGAGCGTGGATGGAAGACGCGGCGCGCACCTGCTGGCGGATGTACGCCTTCATCTCCGGCATGCGCGTACAGGACGTCGCCGAGCGGCCGAAGGAGGTCGGGGAAGCGGCAGGCGCATTCGGAGAATTCCTCCGGCTCCTCTCCGGCTACGACGGCCCTGAACTGCACGACACCATCCCGGGATTCCACGACACCGCGGCGCGGTTCCGCCAGCTCGACGCCGCGCTCGACGCCGACGCGCTGGGCCGCGCCCGGAACGCGCCCGACGAGATCCGCGAGCTGCGCGCCCAGCGCGCCCTCGCCGACGTGCTGCCGCCGCACCTTGCGAGCGGCGCGGTGCCGCGCCGTATCGTGCATAACGACGCGAAGCTGTCGAACGTCCTCCTCGACGAGGAGACCGGCGTCGCCTGCTGCGTCGTGGACCTGGACACGGTGATGCCCGGCTCGCTGCTGCACGACTTCGGCGACATGGTCCGCTCGATGACGTCGCCGACGGCCGAGGA
>JAYTEN010000215.1:0-4461 GCA_043735145.1 Gemmatimonadota bacterium
CGGGCATGGCGCGATGGACATGGGCGGGCAGCATGCCACGGGCGGGCTCGTCGAGATGGACGAGCGCGGCACCGTCATCCGCAGCGGCGCCGCCGCCGACCCGGCGATTCCGGACCGGCGGATCTTTCCTTACAGCGTGCTCGAGATGCCCACCGGCGACCGCCTCGTCAGCACCACGACCGACATGGATCAGGCCGATACGATCGCTACCTCGCAGTGGGTGCAGTTCTGGCGGCAGTCCGACCTCACGCTTCTGAAGAGCATCGCGCTGCCGCCGGGACCGCGCGGGACCGAGCAGCGGTACACCGGCGAGCCCCACGTGCTGCCGGACGGCAGCGTGTACATCCACACCTTCGGCTGCGGACTCTACCTCGTGCGCGGTGTGGCGACAGCGCACCCGGCCGCCAGCTTCGTGCGCGGCTTCGAGGGGACGGGATGCGGCGTCCCGATCCTCACCAGCCACTACTGGCTCCAGCCGGTGCCCGACGCGCACGCCCTGCTCGCGCTCGACATCACCGATCCCGAGCATCCGCGCGAGGTGTCGTCCGTCAGCCTCGGCGCCGACGAGCAGCCGCACTGGATCGCCATCGACGCCGGCGGGCGGCGCATCGCGCTGAACTCGGCGGGCGGCGGGACCGGCCACCGGCTGTTCATCGTCAACTTCGATCCGGCGAACGGCAAGCTGTCGCTCGACGAGCGGTTTCATGATCCCGGCGACGCGCGGCCCGGCGTCCGCATGGCGGGCAAGACGTGGCCGCATGGGTTCGCGGGCACCGCGATACCGCACGGAACGGTGTTCTCCCGCTGATGGTCAACAGCCGATCGCCACTCGGATACCTGCGCGCGCTGCGCTTCCTGACGTTTTTTCTGCCTTTGATGTCGTTGCTGGTGCTGGCCATGGGCGGCCGGCGCTTCAACGGGGCCTTCGTCAATCCCGCCAGCCTGGGCGAGATGCGCTCGCTCATGCTCCCGCTGTTCGCGGGCACCGCGATCGTGGTGATGATCATCGGCTCGTCGGTGAAGCCGGAAACGCCGATCGCCGGCCGCTACATCGCGATCTGCCTGACGTATCTGATGGCGCTGGTGTCGTTCTGGTTCGGCGTCATTTATTCGCTCGCCGGCGCGTCGGCCCTCTGGGGCTGCGCGGGCTTTGCGCTGGCCATCTTCGCCGTCGTGAGAGTTTCCTTGAATCGCCTCGCCTCCGACGTATCGACGCAATGGTACTAGGCGACTTGGCGACTTGGCGACTGCCTTGAAGCGCCCCGGCAAGATCGTCTGCGTCGGCCGCAACTACGCCGCCCACGCGAAAGAGCTCGGCAACGCCGTCCCCGACAGGCCGCTCCTCTTCCTCAAGCCGCCGTCGTCGGTCATCGGCGAAAACGTTACCATCGAGGTGCCGCCCGAGTCCCAGCAGGTGGAACACGAGGGCGAGATCGCCGTGATCATCGGCAACCAGCTGCGGCTGGGTGACGAGGACGCGGCGCGCCGCGCGATCATCGGCGTCACCTGCGCCAACGACGTCACCGCGCGCGACCTCCAGAAAGCCGACGTCCAGTTCACGCGGGGCAAGGGCTTCGACACCTTCTGCCCGTTCGGGCCCCGGGCGATGCGCGTGGATCCCGACTTCGACTACGCCGGACTCGAGGTGTGGTGCCGCGTGAATGGCCAGGAGCGGCAGCACGGCAGGGCCGCCGACATGGCCTTCAGCATCCCGTTTCTAGTGGCGTACATTTCGGGCATCATGACCCTCGAGCCGGGCGACCTCATCCTGACGGGAACGCCTGAGGGGGTGGGCCGGCTCGTGGCGGGTGATGTGGTGGAGGTCGAGGTATCGGGTGTCGGCGTGTTGAGGAATCCCGTCGCGGCGCGGAGTCCCCGGCCGGACGGCTGATCTGAAGCGTTCCAATCATCGAGGAGGTGGATCATGGCAAGTCGTGCCGAACAACTCGCGTCCCGCGTCGAGGAAGGCGCCAACAACCTCGCGACCTTCGCGGAAGCCCTGTCCGATGCCGACTGGATGAAGCCCGTACCGCGTGACGGCCGCACCGTCGGCGTCATCGTGCATCATGTGGCGAGCATGTACCCCATCGAGATCGATGTCGCGCGCTCGGTCGCCGGCGGGAAAGCCGTCACCGAGGTGACCTGGGAGGCCGTCGCCGGGATCAACGCGAAGCACGCCGTGGAGCAGGCGCGGGTCACGAAGGCGGACGCGCTGAAGCTCCTGCGCGCCAACGCGCGCGAAGCGGCGAAGGCGGTGTGCACCTTCACCGACGCGCAGCTGGATATCGCGCTGCCGTTCTCGCTCAGCTTCGGCGCGCCGATGACCACGCAGTTCGTGCTGGAAGATCACGCGGTGCGGCATAGCTGGCATCACCTCGCGCGGATTCGCGCGGCACTGGGGCGCTGAGGCTTCACGCATGGCGCCGACGGTGGGCCAGAAAGCCCGGCGCTCGCTTCACCTCACCGCCGAGCATGTGCGGCTGTACAGCGAGATCAGCGGTGACCGGAATCCGCTCCACTTCGACGAGGCCTTCGCGAAGGGCACGAAGTTCGGTCGCCTGGTGGTGCAGGGTGGACTCACGACGGGACTGCTGCATGCGCTCGTCGCGATGGACCTGCCCGGGCCCGGGTCGGTCTTCCTCAGCCAGAACTGGAAATTCACCGCTCCCGTCTACATCGGTGACACCATCACCGCGGAGGCGGTCGTGCTCAGCGTGCACCCGAGCAAGCCGGTGACGCAGCTCGGCATTCGCGTGACGGGGCACAATGGCGAGATGGTGCTGGAAGGCGAAGCCTGGTGCTACACCTTCACGCCGGGGAGCGCCGGGTGACAACGCCACCCGGGACTCCGACGTAGATTTCAGAGGGAACGTCCGCCGGCGAATCTCCTGGGCCGCAACGGTGTAGAGGAAGGACACTTGAAGCCACATATCGCATCCCGCGTCGGGCAGCTGCCCGGATATCCGCTCGCGCACATCCCGAAGCGGAAGCGCGAGTTGATTGCATCCGGCGTGGACGTCATCGACTTGGGCGCCGGCGACGCCGACTTCATGCCGCCCGCGATCGCGACCGAGTCGCTGGTGCGCGCGCTGCCCAACCTCGCGATGCACAAGTACGCCTTCCAGATCGGGCTGCCGGCCTTCCGCGCGTCGGTCGCGCACTATCACCAGCGCCGCTTCGGCACGTCTTTCGATCCGATGACGGAGATTCTTCCCCTCCTCGGCTCCAAGGAAGGGATCGCGCACTTCGTGCTCGCCGTCGCCGGGCCGGGGGACATCGCGATCGTCCCCGAGCCGGGCTACGCGTGCTACATCGGCGGAACGATCTGCGCCGGCGCGACGCCCCACATCGTCCCGCTCAGCGCGCGCAACGGCTTTCTCCTCGAGCTGGGCGAGCTGCCGAAGGACGTCCTGAAGAAAACGCGCATCGTGTTCCTCAACTACCCGAACAACCCGACCGCCGCGATTGCGCCCCGCGACTACCTCGAGCGCACCGTCGCCGTGTGCCGCGAGTACGGCATCGCGCTCTGCTATGACAACCCGTACGTCGAGCTCACCTTCGACGGCTACGTGGCGCCGAGCATCTTCGAGATCGAGGGGGCGCGCGAGGTCGCGATCGAGTTCCACTCGATGTCGAAGTCGTTCTCGATGACGGGTTGGCGCATGGCCTGGGCGGTGGGCAATCGCGAGCTGATCGCGGCCCTCGCCGCGGTGAAGAACTACTACGATACCGGCGCCTTCCTCGCCGTCCAGCAGGCCTCGGCCGACGTGCTCGACCGCGCCGAGGAATCGGTGCAGCCCGCGCTCGCCGCCTTCCGCGGCCGGCGCGACGCCGCGGTGGAGGCGCTGCGCGCCGCCGGCTTCGAGGTGCCGGTGCCGCGGGCCACGCCGTATCTCTGGGTGCCGCTGCCCGAAGGCGTGACGTCGGCGGAGTTCACCCGCGCGGCGATGGAAGACCAGGGCGTGATCATGCTGCCGGGCACGGCCTTCGGCCCGTCGGCCGAGGGCTACTTCCGGATCGCGCTCACGGTGCCGGCGCCGCGGCTGATCGAAGCCTGCACGCGCATTGGCCGGGTGCTTGCGCGAACGTAAGGGATTCACCCTTCCCACCGAGCGGCGGGTCCGCCCGCGGTGGCTCGCCGCCTCGGTGGCGCTCCACGCGGCGGGGATCATCGCGCTGGTCGGGATGTATCGCGGTTTCGTGATCGGCGCGGGCCCGACGATGACGCCTAACGATGTCGTGGCGATCGCGCTTCCGCCCGCCGGTGCCCGGACGCGCGCCCTGCCGCCGCCGCCCGCGCCGACGGTGAACCGGCGCTACACCATCAGCGTGCCGCAGCCCGCCACCGCGGCGCCGCCGGCCTCCATCCCGCCGCCGGCGGGCGGTGGCGCCGATTCGGGCGCCGCGCGCGGCGTGCCGAATGGCCGGGGTGCGCTGGCCCTGGGTCCCGTCGGCGGCGAT
>JAYTEN010000216.1:0-2460 GCA_043735145.1 Gemmatimonadota bacterium
CGCTTCGCGATCGGCTCCAGCGCGGGATGGCCCGGCAGCTTCTGGTTGAGGCGTCCGCCGCCGACGGGGCTGTACGCCAGGAAGCCGATGTCTTCACGCGCGCAGAATTTCACGACGCCCTCGCGCAGCGCCTCGCGAAAGAAGGGATTCAGCCGGTTCTGCACCGTGACGATGGGAACGACGTTCATCGCTTCCTGGATTTCTTCCACCGACACGTTCGACAGGCCGATCCAGCGGATCTTGCCGGCGCGTTGCAGCTCGCCGAGCACGCCCACGCTTTCGAGAAAGGGAATCGCGGGGTCGGGCGCGTGGAGCTGGTAGAGGTCGATGCGCTCCACGCCGAGGGCCTTGAGGGAGCGGTCGCACGCGGCGCGCAGGTGCGTGGGATGGGCGTTGCGCTCCCATCGCCCGCCGGGCCGGGTAAGACCGCCCTTGGTGGCGAGGATGATGCCGCTCCGGTCGCCGTGCCATGTTGCCAGGGCCTTCGCCATCAGCCGCTCGTTGTGGCCGATGTCGGTGTCGTCGAGGCAGTAGACATCGGCGGTGTCGAGCAGGGTGACGCCGGCATCGAGTATTGCGTGGAGCGTGCGGATGGCCGTGCCTTCGTCGGGACGGCCGGTGATCGACAGCGGCATGCCGCCGAAGCCGACGATGGAAACGCCGGGTGCGCCGGGGCCGAGGGGTCGAGTCTTCATCGGCGCACGTTGCCGGGAAGCCGGCCGCTTGTCAACGCACTTGGCGACTTGGCGACTTGGCGACTTGCGGACTTGGCGACTTCGGCGACTTGGCGACTAGTTTTCGGCATGAGCGATACCGCCCGGCTTCTCATCGCCCTGCATTTCTCGGCCGACAAGCACCGGCACCAGCGCCGGAAGGACCGTGCCGAGTCGCCCTACATCAACCACCCCATCGAGGTCGCCACGATGCTGGCGACGGTCGGCGGCGTGACCGACATCCACACGCTCATCGCCGCGATCCTGCACGACACCATCGAGGATACCAACACCACGGCCGAAGAGCTGGAGCAGAAGTTCGGCCGGGAGGTTAGGCTACTGGTCGAGGAACTCACCGACGACAAGACGCTGCGCAAGTCGGATCGGAAGCGCCTCCAGATCGAGCACGCGCGCGGCCGCTCGCATCGCGCCAAGCTGATCAAGCTCGGCGACAAGATCTGCAATGTGAAGGACGTGACGCACGCGCCGCCCGAGGGGTGGTCGCTGGAGCGGCGGCGGGAGTACCTCGACTGGACCGAGCAGGTGGTGCAGGGGCTGCGCGGCGCCAGCGCCGGCCTCGAGGCCTACTACGACCAGGTGCTCGCCGAGGGGCGCATGGAGCTGGAAGACTGACGTATCTTGGTGTCATGCCATCACCGCTCGACAATCTCATCCCGCCCCAGGTCAAGAACGACGGCTTCTACACCGCCATCGTGAAGGTCGCCGCCACGCCCGGCGTGAAGACGATTCTCGAGATCGGCGCGTCGTCGGGTGAGGGCAGCACCGAGGCGCTGGTCAACGGCGCCCTGAAGAATCCGGGCGGACCGCCGCAGATCCACAGCATCGAAGTCTCGAAGGCCCGGATCGGCCAGTTCCTCGATCGCTGGAAGGATTACCCGTTCGTGCACGGCTACAACACGTCGTCGGTGGAGACGGCGGGTTTTCCCACGCGCGAGACGGTCACACGCTTCCATCGCGAAGTGCGCTCCAAGCTGCGCAACGTGAAGCTCGAGAAGGCCCTGGGCTGGCTCGAAGCCGATCTCGAGTACCTGCGCGCGCACCCCGACCTCGACGCCCCGGGCATCCGGCGTATCAAGGAAGCGGCGAAGATCGCCGTGTTCGATGCGGTGCTGATCGACGGATCGGAATTCACGGGCGAGGCGGAGCTGCCGGAGATCTACGGGGCGCGGTTCATCATGCTGGACGATACGCGCAGCTACAAGAACTGGAACAACCAGAAGCGGCTCGACGAGGACGGGGCGTATCGTTGCGTGAAGCGGAGCCGGTGGACCCGCAATGGCTGGGCGGTGTTCGAGCGGGTCAGGTAAGTCGCCAAGTCGCCAACTCCAAGTCGCCAACTCCAAGTCGCCAAGTCGCCAAGTCGCCAAGTCTACAGTTAGGCAGCAGCGGCCTTCGCGAGCAGCTCTTCCAGCATTGCCTTGGGGACCGCGCCCACCTGGCGGGCGACTTCCTTGCCGGCTTTGAACACGATCAGCGTCGGAATGCCGCGCACCTGAAATTTCTGCGAGGTCGCCTGGTTGCGGTCGGTGTCGAGCTTGGCGACCAGCGCCCGGCCACGATGCTCGCGGGCGAAGTCGTCAAAAAGCGGCGCCATCATCTTGCAGGGCCCGCACCAGTCGGCGTAGAAATCCACGACCACCGGCACCTCGGCGTCCGCGATGACGCGGTCGAAGTCGCCATCAGTCAGCGGCATGGGGCGGTCGAGCAGGATGGGGCGCTTGCACTC
>JAYTEN010000217.1:0-5869 GCA_043735145.1 Gemmatimonadota bacterium
CGCGATGGCATCGCGCTGCCGCACCCGGGCGAAGCGCGCGAGGACGAAGGCGCCCAGCAATGCCCCGTAGGTGAGCGAGGCGATCGACAGCGCCACGACCACGACCGGCGTGTCGCGGCCGCGGAAGAGCAGCGCGGCGCCGATCAGGATGACGGCCCACACGATCGTCGCCAGGCGCCCGATGCGCAGGAGCTGGCGGTCGTCGGCGTCGGGGTGGAGGCGCGCGTAGTAGTCGTGCGTGGTCGCCGAAGCGAGGGAGTTGAGGGCGCTTGCGGTCGATCCCATCGCCGCGGCGAGGATGCCCGCGACCACGACGCCGGCGAGGCCGCCGCGCAGGTGGCTCACCACGAAGCCGGGAAACACCGCGTCGCCCGGAAGCGCGCGGCCTTCGGGGTACGCCGTCCACATGGCCGCGCCGACCAGCAGGAACAGCGTGAACTCGGCGAACACCACGATGCCGCTGCCGATGAGGGCGAGCCGGGCGTCGCGCAGGGCGTGCGTGGCGAGCAGCCGCTGCACGATGAGGTGGTCGGTGCCGTGCGACGCGGCCGACAGGAAGGCGCCGCCGATTACGGCGGTGCCGAAGGCGTAGGGGTTCGTGAGCGAGAGGCTGAAGTCGAAGACCTTCAGCTTCCCCTCGGCCGCCGCGACGTGCAGCGCGTCGGGCGCGAGGTGCAGCGCGACGGCGAGCGTCGCGATGCCGGCGATGATGTAGACGCTCCACTGCACCACGTCCACCCAGACCACGGCGCGGATCCCGCCGACGTAGGTATAGACGACGGTCGCCGCGCCGACGGCAACGATCGAGGCCGGGAAACTCCAGCCCGTGATCAGCGAGAGCGGAATCGCGCCGGCGAAGAGTCGCACCGCGGTCGCCAGCGCGCGCGTCGCCATGAAGATCGCCGACGCCACGCGGCGCGCCGGGTCGCCCCAGCGGGTGCCGAGCACTTCGTACGCCGTCTGCACGTTGCCGGTGAAGTAGCCGGGCAGCAGCAGCCACGACACCGCGATGCGGCCGATGAGGTAGCCGATCGCGAGCTGGAGGAACGTGAGGTTGCCGCGGAAGCCGATGCCGGGAATCGAGATGACGGTGAGGGCGCTGGTCTCGGTCGCGACGACCGACACGAGGATCGCCCACCAGGGCAGGGAGTGGCGGCCGAGGAAGTAGTCGCTCGCCCCCTCCTGCTTGCGGCCGAGAGTGGTGCCGAGGATTACGACGGCGGCGATGTAGGCTGCGGCAACGGCCCAGTCGATGGATTGCACCGGGAAAACCTAGTTGTCAGTCGCCAAGTCGCCTAGTCGCCAAGCCGGAATGACGGCGCTCATTCTGGGAGCCCGCCTGCGACTCGCGCGTTGATTGGCTCAGGGATGAAAAGAACAGGGCCCCGACATCGGGGCCCTTTATCCTGGCGACTTGGCGACCTGGCGACTTGCCATTCTCACCGATGGTCAGACACGACGGCCCAGTCGATGGATTGCACGGAGAGAAACTAGCCTGGGGAAGGCGCTGTCAGCGACCAGCCAGCTCGGAGAGACGGGTCCGCGCCGAGTCGAGCGCGGGTCGGAGCTCGGGGTCGCAGTCTTTCCAGAGACGGACGAGCAATTGGAGCGCGTCAGCCTCGGCCGCGCGGTCGCCGTGACGGCGGTGGATGTCGGCTGTCGCACGCAATGCCGCCGCCAGGTACGGCACGCCGTTGATCGTCTCCTGGTCGATCGATCCAAGGAAGCCGAGCGCTTCGTCGTCGCGGTGAAGCTGCGCCAGTTTGATGCCGTGCATCAGGCGCTCCAGGAGCGACAAGTCGAAGGGCTCATCTTTCTGGTTCTCATGCCAGAGGTCGTTGAGCTGGCGACCGGAGGGCAGAATATCACGGGGACGGCCGGCTCGCCAGGCGATCATCGACCTCAGGTCGTCGGCGAACGCCGCGCGGTACGGCACCGTGTAGCTACTCACGCTCATGCGATCGATGACCTGGGCCTGGCGTTCGGCGGCGGACGCGTCGCCGCCGCGGAGATCGAGGAGCCCCATCAGATAGGGGCGCATGATGTGGAACAGCGCTGGTTGCGACGCAAACGACGGCAGGACCGCGCCACCTTCCAGCCGACCCCCGGCGACCTGATCGCGCGCAGTCCGGCGTTCGGTGGCAAGGTCTGGTGCGAACGGCATCGAGAGGAAGAGTGCGCGGGTGCCGGTGCTGATCACCGTATCGGGGCCGAGCGAGTCGAGGAGCGCCAGCCCCTCATGCCACCGGCCCCGTCCGACGGCGAGGTTGGCGCGAAGAAAGAAGGCCCAGCGCCGCGCTGGCTCGGGATTCGCGGCGGCGGACGAAGTCTCCATGATCCGCTGCGCGCCAACCCAATCGCGCGCGAAGACGGCTACCCTCCATGCGACATTGAAGACCTCGGCCGGGTTGGTGCGCAACGACGCGATCGCCGCGCGCTCGGCGCTCGTATCGGCGGCCACGAAGGCACGGAACGCCGTGAGCTCACCCATGAGGTTTGCGGGATGCCGCGCGATGGCCCGGTCGAGGAACCCCAGTGCATCGGCCTGGCGGCCATCACGCGCGGCGATGCGCGCAAGGTGCAGCATCGCCTCGTGGTTGTATGGGTCAATCGCGATCACATGCTCGAACGGCGCACGCGCTTCTTCGAGCAGCCGTCCCCGCCGGCCGTTATTGTGAAAAAGCACCTCTCCGAGCAGGTACCAGGCGACGGCGTCCTCGGGATAGTGCAGTACCACGCGGCGAAGGAGTGCCTCAGCGGAATCCGCCTTGGCGGATCGCCAGAGCACGTGCGCCTCGACTATCAGCCGCTCGTACTCGGGGAGTCGCGCGCTCAGCGTGGTGAGCCGGACGCGCTCCGATTCGGCGCCATAGTTGATCCCTGAGGCCCAGTCGGACGCGACATTGAGGCGGTACCAGGCGATGGCGAAGAGCGAGTCGGCCCGCACGGCCTGCTGGAATGCTTCAATTGCCTCGCCGTAGCGCCCTTCCCGCATCAGGCTCTCGCCCAGCAGATATGCGCGCAATGCGGTGAACGAGGTGCTCGTGGCAGCGGCAGTGCGCGCGAGCCCGGGCGCGGCCGATTCGCCGAGATTCGCCAGCAGGTCCGCGGCCACCTGGTCGACCAGGTGCAGGAACTGATCGGGTGCGCCCTCGGCAGAGGCCGTCAGCGTCTTTCGCGCGCCGTCGCGCTCGGTGAGGGTTGCGGCAATGCGGAGATGGCCGCCCACCTCCAGGATCTCGCCCTCGACGATGACTGCGGCGTTCAGGCGCTGCGCCATGGCGGCCGGTCCCGCGCCGTGGTCCGCCCCGGCGACCGCGGCGAAGACCGCCGGCGGAGTCACCGAATGCAGTCCCCCGACGCCGTCGATCATTCCGGACAGCAGCGCGACCATGCCATCGCCGAGGTAGGCGTAGGCGGTGTCGCCATGATAGCGAAAGGGCAGGACGGCGATGCGCCGGCCGAGGGCCGGTGTCTCCGGTACTGCCAACCTCTGATAGGCGGCGCTGATTCCGAGTACGACGAGCGCGGTCGCGGCGGCGATCGCACCAGCGCGACGCCACGGTCCGCGGATTTTCGTCGCCGCGGAATCGAGAGAGACCGGATCGCTTTCCGGCATCCGGTCGAACGATGCCACCGGCATGGGCGTGGTGGGGCCCGACGTGCGGGCGAGTCGCAGCTCGGCGATCGCGCCAGCGACTCCCGGGTCGGCGTCGATGCCGAGCTCTTCGCGGACTCGCGCCTCGTGGGAGCGCAGATGATTGAGCGCGCCCGCGCGGTCGCCGGCCGCCGCCATGGCCCGGGCCGTGTCGACCGCGATGCGTGAGTCGAGCGGCTGCCGCTCGGCGAGCCGTTTCCATGTTTCCGCGCACCGCGGCGCGTCGCCGGCCTTCGCGGCGTCCCGCGCTGTGATCTCGAGGGCCTGGCAGAAGCGGCTCTCGAGCCGGTTGCGTTCCCCGTCCGCCCACTGGTCGATCTCGACCGAGTCCCCGGCGTGGACGCTTTCGAAGAAACGGCCGCCGTAGACGGCAACAGCATCATCGAAGTGCTTCTCCGCGATGGCGCGCTCAAAGTCCCAGACATCCACGCTGATGGCCGCGGGGTTGAGACGCAGCTCAGTCACGCCGGTGATCACGTCCTCGCCGAGGTCCCGCCGCAGTGCGTAGACCGCCTGCTTGAGAGCGCTGCGCGCGCTATCGTCGTCGGATTCGGGCCAGAACAGAGCGAGGACTCGGTCGCGAGCCATGCCGCGGTCGCCCGCAATCGCGAGCACGGCCAGGAGGGCCAGCCTCCGGCGCTGGGCAGCCGCCCCTATGGCTGGGATGCCCCCGGTGAGTACCGCGAGCCGACCTAAGCATTCCAATCGCAACACGATAGGCCCGGGTGACCGACGGGTGACTAGGGAATAACCGCAACGCGAGAGGTTATCCGCCTATCGAGTCCTAAGCAAGGTGAAGGCTCCCTATGCGTCGTTTCGTAGCGCACCAGGCATGAACCCCCGAATCTCAACCCTCAGCGGCCCGTCGAGTGACGCCGGGCTGCGCGGTGTCGCGGCCCCGGGTGCCCTCATCGAGCTCGCGGAGACGCTGGGGCTGATTCTCATCCTGTACGACGAAGATGGCCGAGTCCAGCACGAAACGGCCGGCCTGGCAACGATGCTGCGGCTCGATTCCGAAGAAGACCGGCTCCGAGCCGTCGCACGCCGGCTCGCGCTCGCGTCGCTGCGACGGGGCGGCAGATCGGGTCTCGGCTCCGAGATCGCGACCGGCACGGCGCGCTACGCCATCCGCGCCGCGGCGATTCCGTCGCCGCTGTGCGACCGGCCCTGCGCGGGCGTCACGATCACGCCGCACGCCCGCGGGCCGCAGAGCGATGCGGCGCTGGGCAATCGCTACGGCCTGACTTCGCGTCAGCTCGAGGTCGCGCGCCTGATGGGCCGGGGCCGGGCCAATGCCGCCATCGCCCACGATCTGGGGATCAGCTGCCACACCGCCGAGCGGCACGCCGAGCAGGTACTTCGGAAGCTGAAGCTGGGTTCGCGCGCCGCCGTCGCCGCGTTGCTGAATGGGTCCTAGGGAGTTGTCCCGATGTGGCGAATGCCCGGGCACGTGATCGTAAAGTCTTCGGCCCCCGGAACACAACTGGAGTCCACTCCAATGACGATTGCGACC
The DNA here is from genome assembly GCA_043735145.1 of Gemmatimonadota bacterium. Classification (GTDB taxonomy): domain Bacteria; phylum Gemmatimonadota; class Gemmatimonadetes; order Gemmatimonadales; family JACORV01; genus DASXPG01. Next base: position 5,172 of record JAYTEN010000217.1, read on the forward strand.
AACATCGCCCGTCGCATTGCTGCTCTCGTGCTGCCCAGCTTGTTAGGCATCGCGTTGGCCGAGTGCGGACTGGACCAGCTGACCGGCGGCAACAAGGTGCTCGAGCTGGCGCTGTCGGCCGACACCACGGTCGTCCTCGGCGCGACGAAGACACTGGTGCCGTCGGCGGTCGACGGCACGCCGCTGCCCGCGGGTCTCCAGGTCACGTGGACCTCGGCAGCGCCCCTCGTCGCGACGGTGAGCGGCAGCGGCGTCGTCACTGCGTTAGGCGAGGGGTCGAGCAAGGTCACGGCGACGATCACGTCGCCCGAGCTGCCGCCCGAGGGGTTATCGGTGTCGCGCACCGTCGTCGTCGGCTACGGCGGCATCGTGATGGCCGCGATCGATTCGCTGACGGGCCTGGGCCAGAGCGTCACGCCGCTGGTGCGCGGCGTCGATGCGTCCAATGCCGCGGTGGCCACCGTCGCGGCGACACTCACGTCTTCCGATCCCACGGTCGCCGCCGTCCTCGGCAGCGCGATCGTGGCGAAGAAGAACGGCACGGTGACTGTCACGGCGACGTACGGCGGTCACACCGCGCAGGTGAGCGTGAAAGTCCGGCAGGTGGCGAAGCGGATCGTGTTCGGCGTGTCGCCGTTCGTCTTCAAGTCGCTCGGTCACGACACCAGCGTGACCATCCAGGTCCTCGATACGCGCGA
>JAYTEN010000218.1:0-6563 GCA_043735145.1 Gemmatimonadota bacterium
TCGGCGCGGCGGGACGCGGCGGCATCGATGGCGCGGCGGGCGGCGCGAACGGCGATCCCGGTGGCGCGCCCATCGGTGGCGCGGTGCGCGGGACAAACGGCGCGGGCCGCGCGGGCGGCGCTCCCGCCGGCGGCGCGAATGGCGCGTTCGGCGCGAACGGGGCGTTAGGCATCGAGAAGGGCGCCGGCATCGCGGGGGCCCCGGGGTGCTGCGCCGGCACGGGTGACGCGGGCGGCGCCAACGGCGGCGCCGTCTTCGGCACCGCGAAAGGCGCCGTTTCCTGCACCTGCGGCGGCGCTGGCGGGGGGGGCGGCGGCGCGGCGGCGGCTTCCGCCCGGCTCTCCCCGGATACCGGGAACACGGTGCGGCACACCGAGCATCGCGCGCGCACGCCGGCGGCGGGCACTTTCGCGGGATCGATGCGGAATATCGTCGCGCAGGTCGGGCAGGTTGCGTTCATCGGGTCAGCGTTCCTCGGCCGCCATCGGGTCGTGGCGGCGGTCGACGACGAAGACGGAACCGGGCAGCGTCTTCGCGTAACTCTTCATTTCGGTGGCCAGCTCGCTCACCTGCGCCGGGTGCGTGAAATGGCGCCGCTCGTTGGTAACGATGCCGATCGACAGCGTCATGAACGGCACCTTGTGCAGCTGTCCGCGCCGGTCCTTGCCGAAGAAATAGCCGGCGCGCCGGTCGGCGTCGGAGTACTGAAACGGCATCAGCAGGTCGAACACCGTGATGATCTCGCTGCAGCACGGATCGGTCATGTCGAGCGACAGGATGAAGATGAAGTCGTCGCCGCCGATGTGCCCCACGAAGCCGTCGTGCCCGCACAGCCCCTTCACCACGTCGTGCAGTATCCTCGACAGGATGAGGATGACGCGGTCGCCGTCGTTGTAGGAGTACCGGTCGTTGTATTCCTTGAAGTGATCGAGGTCCGCGTAGCAGACCGCGAAGTGCGTCCCCATGTCCATGCGCCGCTTGATCTCACGCTCGATCTCGCTGGTCCCCGGCAGCCGCGTCGAAGGATGGACACTGACGTTGCGCTCGGTGCGCGTGAGCAGCACCTCGAGCCGCGCCCGCTGTTCTTCCGGATCAAAGATCGGGGTCAGGACCTCGTCGGCGCCGGCCCGGAAGGCGTCGTGCACCCGGGGCTCCACGTGGGCGTCCTCGAGGAACGCGATCGGCACGATGGCGGAGTACGGGTCGGCCTTGAGCTTCTGGCACAGGGCGAGGCCCTGCCCACTATCCCCGTTCCCGTCCACCAGCAGCATGGCCGGCAGCGAGCGCAGGGTCATCGACTCAATCTGGGCGGCATCGCCGAGGGCCACCGACGGAAAACCCTTTCCCGTCAGCCAGGCTGCAACCAGGGGTGGCATCGGGCGACCCGTCGGCGTGAAGAAAATGACCGTTGGCCGAGTTCGCACCGGTTTCCTCTCGCAAAGTGCGAGAACACTTCAAGTTAGCGCCAAGTTAGGGCTCTAGAAGGAGCCTGTCCAGAGCAACGTAACCCCGCCGGGCGCCGTTTCAACTCGCACTTGGGGCATCGCCGCGGGCCGATGCCCCATCCGCGCGCTGATCAGGGCGTCAATCGCACTGGCGAGATGGTTCAGCACCAGGGCGCCAAAGTAGTTGGTTCGCTCCCGGAAGGCATCGTCGCTGGAGCGGATCGCCACCCGGTAGACATCCTGCTCCAGGCGCGCCCCACGCCAGCTCCAGCGGAAGTTCGGCCCCACGGCCCGCCCGGCGTAGAAGGCGACGGCATGGTTCCAGTTCAGCGACGACGGATCGGGGGCCGAATCCGGATTCACGAAGAAGGTCCGCCGCGCCAGCTGCCAGACGAAGCCATTGAAGGTGGTCGTGTCGGTCTCCGGGACGAAAGAGTTGCCGGGATCGCGATCGTAGACGCCGCTGTCCACGAACTTCTCCATCGTCTCGTAGTAGTCGAACGGGCCATCCACGCGGATCGGCGTGAACGCGCGCCGAGCGATGTTGTAGGCGAGAGCCCGGTACTGCGCCCGCTCGGCGCGGCCACGCTGCCCCGCCGCGAGGGCGCGCGAAACCACCCAGGCCTCGACCGCGAGGTAGACCAGGCCGCGCGCCTGGCCGTTCACCAGCTGGCCGCTGCCGGGCACCGCGAGGGACAGGACGGGGCGGGTCCAGGGATGGGGGGCGGCTACGGCGGTGACCGACGGGGCGGACGGGCGGACGGGCGGACGGGCGGACAGCACGGGACGGACCGGCTCGAGGGCGGCGATCGCCTGCGCCCGCGCCGGTGACGCGACGGCGATCGTCAGGCAGGCGAACACCGTTTCGGGACGGATCAGAAGTCCAGCCGCAGCGACACGTGGAAGGGGTCGCGCTCGCCCAGCTGGTCGGAGGGATAGAAGGTCTTGGCGAGATCGAGTCCCAGACGGCCGACTTTCACGCCGACCCCGAGACTGGGCCCGCGCTGCTGCGAATCGACGAAGGCGTAGCCGGCGCGCACCCGCAGCGCATCGCGAATCCCGGTGTCCACGCCCAGCAGGGTCGCGGGCGAGGGATTGCCCTGCCCGATCGTTCCCTGGAGATCGGCGAGCACGCGCACATCGAAGCCTTCGACGCCCGCGGGGCGGCGGACGACCAGCCACGCCATGCCGACCTGGAGGCGCGTCGGCAGCGGATCGGCCTGGGCCTGGTTGTTCACCTGGAGCTTGAAACCCAGGTTGCGCAGTGTGGCTCCCAGCACGATGGGCACGTCGCGCGGCAACGCGAAGCGCACTCCCACGTCGATGGCGTGGGTGGTGCCGACGGCGTCCGGCACGGTGGCGCAGTCCCCGGAACAATCGACGCGAAACTGGATCAGCTTGTAGGTGATGCCGGCCGAGAAGCCTCCGGCGACAGTCGTCGCGTAGCTCAGCGCGAGCGCGATGTTGCGGGTGATGCCGTTGCCAACGGTCCCGCCGCCGCCCGGCAGCGTGATGGGGAAGTCGCCGTAGTCGACGATGTACGCCGCGGCGCCGAAGGTGCCGACCGCGGCCGGCACCGCAACGACGAACGCATCGCCGTTGCCGAAGAAGGCGGCGTAATGATGAAGCGCGATCTGGGTTTTCTTGAGGTCGGCGAGGCCCGCTGGATTCCAGAAGATCGACTCGGTGCTGCCGCCATCGGCGACGGCGGCCTGGCCCAGCGCGGTCGCGCGGGCGCCGACCGGTATCAGAAGAAACGCCGCCCCCTCGGGGGCACCGGTGGTACCCGTCGATTGGGCGCGTGCCTGCGGGGCGGCACAGGCCGCCGTGCAGGCGAGGAGCAGCGCGCTAGAGCGGCTTGGCCTCATCGATGAGCATGATCGGGATGCCGTCGTCTACGGCGTAGCGCAGCCGGCAACTGTGACAGACCAGCTCTTCGGGGGGAGCGGCGCGATACTCGAGCTCGCCCTTGCACTTGGGGCAGACGAGAATTTCCAGCAGGTCCTTCGACACGCTCATTTCGGCTCCGGTGCGAGAGGCAATCCCAGCCGGGCGAGGGCCGCGGGATCCTTGCGCCAGCGTTTCCAGACGGTCACCCACAGCTCGAGCCGGACGCGTCGGTCCAGCATGGCTTCGAGCCGCACGCGGGCGGCGGTTCCGATGGCCTTGATGGTGCGGCCACCCTTGCCCAGCACGATCGGTTTCTGGCTGTCGCGCTCGACCGCGAGGGTTGCCCGAATATATATCGGCGTTTCGGTCTCCCGAAACTCGTCGATCACCACGGCGAGGCTGTACGGAAGTTCCTGTTCCAGCTCGGCATAGGCGGCCTCGCGGATGAACTCGGCGGCGAAGAAGCGCATGGGCTGGGTACCCACGTCGGCCGGATCATACAGGAACGGCCCTTCCGGCAACCGGGCGCGAATCGCCTTCAATAGATCGGGGAGTCCTTTCCCGGTGACGGCGGAGACCCACAGCGGTCGGTCCCCCCGTCCCCCCGTCCCCCCACCGTCCCCCGGTCCCCCGTGTAGTGCGTTCACCCGCTTCGCCGCATCGGCGACCAAGTCGGCCTTCGTGTAGACCTCGAGCACCGGCGCCTTCAGCCAGGTGCCCTCGGGCAACTCGCGCTCGAGCTTCGGAAAGGGCGCCTCGTCGAGGGGATGCACGTGCAGGACGAGGTCGGCGTTCTGGAGCGTTTCGATCGCCTGGCGCAGCATCGCATTCTGGAGCGCGTACTTGGGGTCGAGCAAGCCGGCGGGATCCACGAGGATGATTTGCGTGTCCTCGTCGCTCAGGATGCCCCGCACCGGCTCGCGCGTGGTCTGCGGCTTGGGTGACACGATGGCGAGGGGCTCCCCCACCAGGGCATTGAGGAGGGTGCTTTTACCGGCGTTGGGCCGGCCGGCGAACGCGACGAAACCGCACTTGGGCATGGGGGAATATACCGGATACCGGACAGCGGAGACCGGAGACCATGCCGAGTTGCCAACCCCCTCGCCGAGTCACCACCTTATGGTCATGCCACTCCACGTGCCGCTGCCGGAATACACCGTCGCCGATCTCGAGGGTTTCCCCGACGACGGGTGCCGGTACGAACTGCTCAAGGCCGGTGAACCGAAGGATGTCCGGCACGCCGAGTCGCTGTCGTGGCATCCGGCGCCGCTGCCGGCGCCACTGGTGCTGGACATCCGCGCGTTGTTCGCCTGACGCAAACGATGACGCAGGGGCGGCCCCCTGTGGCCGCCCGTCAGTCTTTCCACGGCAACAACTTCGGAACCTGCTCGATCAATCGCGGCGGTCGCTCGTTGAGGATCGTCCCGTTCATCACCTCTTCGTACACCGCGAGATACCGGTCGGTCATCGTCCGCGCCGTGAAGTGCGCCATGACCCAGTCGTGGCAGGCTCGCGGATCGAACCGCGCGACGTCCCGCAATCCAGCCGCCAGCTCCGTCGCCGACGTTGACAGCAATCCGACGGACGCGGGCACGAGCTCCGGCAGCGATCCGTACGGAGTCGCGAACACGGGGCAGCCGAAGTAGAGACTCTCGGTGATCGCTATGCCGAAGGGCTCGTGCCAGCGCACCGGGAAGATCAGCGCCTGTGAGCCGTTCAGGAGCCGGATCTTCTCGTCGCCGCCGACCATGCCGGCGAAGCGCACCCGCGGGTCGAGGGTGAAGCGGAAGCCCATGCTGAAGTTGAGGCGGGTGCCGCCCAGGACAACGAGGCGCCGGCGGGCGCGCCGCGCGACGGAGATGGCGCCGCGCACGTTCTTTACGCGCCAGGCGGCCTTGCCGAGGAAGTGCGCGTACTCGCGCCGGCGCGACCAGTCGACCGGACCGTATTCGTCGGGGTCCAACCCGTTATGCACGTAGCGCGCCGAGCCATGCCGCTCGGCTTGGTTCCGCGAGACGAAGACGGTGTTGCGGTCGACCTCGAGCCCGGCGGGAAGGTTGCCCTGGATGGTGTTGAGGTACGGCACGCCGGGGTCGCGGTCCGGCAAGGTGAAGTAGTGCGCGAGGTCGGTGTCCGTGGGGATCTGCTCGCTGATCGGCCGGCCGCGATCGAGTACCCGCACGGTGGCGAAGTCCGCGGCGGATCCGGCGCCCGCGAGCAGCGTGACATGGTGTCCGCGGCGCGCGAGCTCCTTCGCGAGCCAGAAGACGATGCGCTCGGTGCCGCCGTAGGTGGCCGGCGGCACCGCGCCGGTGTGCACAATGCAGATCCGCATCCGCAGAAGTTATCGTGACGGAACCGGGGACAGATAGGAACAGGCAGGTGGCGGATGCGGGGGACAGAAGCGTTCAGGCTCAGGCAGGTTCAGGACCCAGGGGCAGGCATCCTGGGGCCGAGGCCTGCGCGCTGCCTGCCCGTGAGTGCTTCTGTCCCCTGCGTCGGCCGCCTGCCTGATCCTTCCTGTCCCTGGTTTTTCAGGCCGGATAGCGAAAAAAGAAACCCCGCTCCGGGCTTCGGAGCGGGGTTTCACGGGAGCGGCTGGCGGCGGTCTACTCTCCCACAAACGATCGTCTGCAGTACCATCGACGCTGGCAGTCTTAACTTCCGTGTTCGGGATGGGAACGGGTGTGGCCCTGCCGCGTTAGTCGCCAGCCAATCTGAAGTCTTGCGTCGTGAGCCGTGACATCCGGGGCTTTGGGCCCGGGACGTCATGACTCATGACGTGATTGACTGAGTGCATCGTGACGTGGTTTTGATTCAACATTGAGGGAGATCACTCCGAAATATGGGGGGAGAGATCAAAGCCTCACGGGCGATTAGTACGGCTCGGCTGACACGCTTACGCGCCTGTACACCTGCCGCCTATTACCTCGTAGTCTCCGAGGGCCCTTCAGGGAGCTTACGCTCCGGGAGCATTAATCTTGAGGTGGGCTTCCCACTTAGATGCGTTCAGCGGTTATCCCGTCCGGACATCGCTACCCGGCGTTGCCACTGGCGTGACAGCCGGTACACGGGGGGTCCGTCCAACCCGGTCCTCTCGTACTAAGGTCGGGACCTCGCAATGCTCCTACGCCCACGACGGATACAGACCGAACTGTCTCACGACGTTCTGAACCCAGCTCATGTACCACTTTAACCGGCGAACAGCCGGACCCTTGGGACCTTCTC
>JAYTEN010000219.1:0-3908 GCA_043735145.1 Gemmatimonadota bacterium
TTGCCATCGTGCTGGCGAGCCTGGTGATCGCCACGCTGGCCACGGTCTATCCGGCGGGGCAGGCGGCGCGCCTCGCGCCCGTGGACGCGATCCGGCACGAATGACGCCGCTGCTCGAGGTCCGCTCGCTCTGGAAGCGCTACCGGTCGGGAGACGCGGGGTGGCTCGACGTGCTGAACGGCGTGAACCTGACGCTGGCGCGCGGCGAGGTGGTGGCGATCATCGGCGCGTCGGGCTCGGGGAAGAGCACCTTCCTGCACCTGCTGGGCGCGCTCGACCAGCCGACGTCGGGGGACATCATTCTCGACGGGAAGGAATACCGCCACCGGGATGCCACCCAGCTCGCGGAGTTGCGCAACAAGCGCATCGGCTACGTCTTCCAGTTCCATCACCTGCTGAGGGAATTCAGCGCGCTGGAGAACGTGATGATGCCGCTGCGCATCGGCGGGTGGACGGAAGCCAAGGCGCGCTCGCGCGCCGAGTGGATGCTGGCCGAGGTGGGGCTCGCGGGGCGGATGACGCACCGGCCGGCGGCGCTCTCGGGCGGCGAGCAGCAGCGCTGCGCCGTGGCGCGGGCGCTGGTTCATGAGCCCGCGGTCGTGCTGGCCGACGAGCCGACCGGCAACCTGGACCACCAGGCCAGCCTGGTGGTCGCCGACCTGCTGTTCCGCCTGGCGCGCGAGCTCGAGACGGCCGTGGTGATCGTGACGCACAATCGCCAACTCGCGGCGCGGGCCGACCGCACGCTCAGCCTCGACGAGGGACATCTTTCGCCGGTTCGTGAAGTGGAGGCATTGCCCTGATGCAGTGTGAGAATTGCCGTGAGCGCGAAGCGGTCATTCACCTGACCCAGATCGTCAATAATTCAGTGACGACCATGCACCTGTGCGAGCCATGTGCCGCAGAAAAGGGCGTCGAAACCGGATCGTCGGTGGCGAAGTTTCCGCTAAGCGACTTCCTGGCGTCGCTCGGCAAGGGCGGCGGGAGCGAGCCGTCGGGGGAACCGGGACTCGATGTGCCGTGCTCGGCCTGTGGCGCGACGCTGCGGGATTTCCGGCAGTCGGGCCGGCTGGGGTGTGCGGATTGCTATGCGGCGTTCGAGGCCCACCTGCGCGACCTGCTGCGGCGGCTCCACGGCAGCACCCGGCATGAAGGGGAGACCTACCGTGCCGGGGCGGCGGCCCCGGCCAGCCACCCGGCGCCGGTTCCTGCCGCGGTGGCGGCGGGGAAGGGCGGCCTGGAGGACCTCAGGGACGCGCTCAAGCGCGCGATCGAGGCGGAAAACTTCGAGTTGGCGGCGGAATTGCGCGATCGTATCCGGGTGCTCGAGTAGGCAGCGGGCGAAAGGCGGGAAGCGGCATGGACCTTGCTCTCATACCGGACGGCGGGCTCGGGTGGCTGGAAGCGAGCGGCCCGCTGGCCCATGTGGTGCTTTCGACCCGGATCCGCCTGGCTCGGAATCTCGAGCACGCGGTGTTCGCGGGGCGGGCATCGGTGGACGAAAGGCGGCGGGTGCTGGACGCGGTGGATGCGGCGTGGTCCCGGTGCGCGAGTGCGCGTGGCGGAGTGCGCATCCTTCTCGATGAGTTGGACGGCGGCGAACGCCAGGTGCTGCACGAACGGCACCTCGTCAGCAAGGAGCTGATGGCGTCGGCCGACGGTCGCCCGGGCCGGAGCGCGAGCGCGGTGTTTCTGGCCGGATCGCTCGGCGCGATGGTGAACGAGGAAGATCACCTGCGGTTGCAGACGTTGCAGTCCGGGTTCGCGTTGCAGCCCGCCTACGCGGCGCTGGACCGCCTGGATGATGAGCTGGGCGCGGTGCTTCCTTTCGCCTTCCACCGCGAGTTTGGCTATCTTACTGCGTGTCCGACGAATGCGGGGACGGGTCTGCGTGCGTCGGTCCTGATTCACCTTCCCGGGTTGGTGCTGACCAAAGAGATCTCGAAGGTCCTGCAGGGGCTCTCGCAGGTCGGTCTGACTTTTCGAGGGCTGTACGGCGAGGGCAGCGAGGTGGTCGGCAACTTCTTCCAGCTGTCGAACCAGACGACGCTGGGGAAGTCGGAAGAAGAGCTTCTCGATCACCTCGGCAAGATCGTGCGCCAGGTTGTGGAGTACGAGGAGCAGGCGCGGCAGGTGTTGCTGCGTGACGCGCCGACGATCATCGAGGACAAGGTGTGGCGCGCGTACGGATTGCTCCGGCACGCCCGCAGCCTGTCCTTCGAGGAGTCGATGAACCTGTTGTCGGGTGTGCGGCTGGGAGTGGGGCTGCAACTGATCCCCGGGCTGAGTGTATATACACTCAACAAGCTCCTGATTTTTACACAGCCCGCCCATCTGGCCGCGCTCGAGGCGCGGTTTCCGAACGATTCCGAGCTGCGCGCGACGCGCGCGGCGTATGTGCGCCGCATGCTGGACGACGAAGCGGCGCAGGCGTGATGGCGACCAATGCAGTCGCAGCGCACGGGTAGAACCGGGAAGGCGTATGAACGGCTACAACTTTACCGATCGGGTTCGCAAGGTCCTCCAGATGGCCCGCGAGGAAGCGGCCCGTCTGCACCATGAGTATGTCGGCACCGAGCACATCCTGCTCGGGCTCATTCGCGAAGGCGAGGGCGTCGCCGCCGCCGTCCTTTCGAATCTGAACGTGGATCTGGAAGAGATCCAGCAGAAAATCGAAGACTCGGTCAAGAAGGGCAAAGCGGCCGCGGCCGCCGGGCCCGACCTGCCGTATACGTCCCGCGCCAAGAAGGTGCTGGAGCTCGCGATGAGCGAAGCGCGCGAGCTCAACCACTCCTACGTGGGGACCGAGCACCTGCTGCTCGGCCTGCTGCGCGAGGAGAAGGGTATCGCGGCCCAGGTCCTGACCGACGTGGGCGTGAACCTCGAGCAGGCGCGCGCCGAGACGCTGCGGCTGCTGGGCAGCGAGATCCCGCAGCCCGCGGCCGGCCAGCAGCCCGCGCCGCCGGCGCAGAAGACCGAAAAGAAGTCCAAGACGCCGGCGCTCGATCATTTCTGCCGCGATCTCACGCAGCTCGCGGCGAACAACGAGCTCGACCCGACCATCGGCCGCGCCAAGGAAATCGAGCGCGTCATGGAAGTGCTGTCGCGCCGCAAGAAGAACAACCCGGTGCTCATCGGCGAGCCGGGGGTCGGCAAGACGGCCATCGTCGAGGGCCTCGCCCAGCTGATTTCCGGCGGCAACTGCCCCGACGCGCTGCGCGACCACCGCGTCCTCGCGCTCGACATGGCGGCGGTCATCGCGGGCACCAAGTACCGCGGCCAGTTCGAGGAGCGGCTCAAGGCGGTCATGAACGAGATCGCCCAGAACCGGAACATCATCCTCTTCATCGACGAGCTGCACACGCTGGTCGGCGCGGGCGCGGCCGAAGGCGCGATTGACGCCTCCAACATGCTCAAGCCGGCGCTCGCGCGCGGCGAGCTGCAATGCGTCGGCGCGTCCACGCTCAACGAGTACCGCAAGTACATCGAGAAGGACGGCGCCCTGGAGCGCCGCTTCCAGACGGTCATCGTGGATCCGCCGTCGATCGACGAGACGATCGAGATCCTCAAGGGCCTGCGCAAGAAGTACGAGGACCATCACCGCATCGTCGTGCCTGACGAGACGCTCGAGGCCGCGGCGCGGCTGTCGGAACGCTACATCACCGACCGGTTCCTGCCCGACAAGGCGATCGACGTGATCGACGAGGCCGGCGCGCGCGCCCGCATCGGCGCCCAGGTCCCGCCGCCGGAAGTCGCCGAGCTGAAGGCCAAGCTCGAGGGCATCAACCGCGAGAAGGAAGCCGCGGTGCGCGACCAGAACTTCGAGCGCGCGGCCAGCCTGCGCGACGCGGAGCGCGACCTCCAGGGCCAGATCATCGCCCGGCAGGAAATGTGGGAGAAGGAGCGCCA
>JAYTEN010000220.1:0-14040 GCA_043735145.1 Gemmatimonadota bacterium
GTTGCTCCGGACCTGGACCCGCAGGCTCATGGGTGCAAAGCTCATCGAGAAGTTCTTCGCGGAAGACGACCCGAATCGCCGGGCCGAGCTGTTCGCCACGCAGTGGAACACCGTCGCCTGGAAACTCCTCACCAGGGTGCTGCTCAGCCGCCGGACGATGACCATGCTGTTCGACGGCGCGTTCTTCGAATACGTCGAGGGAGATTTCTCGTTCGGCAAGCACTTCGCTCGTCGCGTCGAATTCGCGATGACGGTCCTGCCTCCCCGGGAGAATCCCTTCCTTTCGTACATCCTTCTCGGGCGGTATTTCAGCGAGGACCACCTGCCGACCTGCCTGCTCGCGAAGCATCACGCCGACATCAAGCGCGGGCTCGACAAGCTGAGCGTGCACACCGCATCGTGCGATGACTTCTTCCGGACCCTGCCGGACTCGACGATCACGCACTTCAACTTCACCAACATCTTCGAATGGGTCGCCCAGGGGGCGTACGAACAACTACTGCGTGAAACCCACCGAGTCGCCAGGCCGGGCGCCACGCTCACGTACCGGAATCTCCTGGTGCATCGCGAGCGGCCCGAAGGTCTGGCCGACTGGTTCGAGTCCGACCGCGCGCTCGCCCGGGCACAGCACGACCGCGACCGCTCCTTCGTGTACCGCAACTATGTGATCGAGAAAGTCCGCAAGCCGGCGTTGAGGCGCCCGTGACCGTTTCATACGCGCCGGAAGACTGGGGCCTCTCCGTCGAGCCGTCCGGTGCGCTCGCCCTCGAAGGTCATGACCTCGTGGGCCTGGCGCAGGAATTCGGAACGCCGCTGCACGTCGTGTCGGCGAACCATCTGCGACGGAGCGCGCGGGACTTCGTGGCCGGCGCGCGGGCCGCGTACCCCGGGATCGTCTCGGTGCATTACGCGTTGAAATGCAATGGCGTGCCCGGCGTGTTGGAGCAGATCCGGGCGGCGGGGCTGGGAGCGGAGGTCTGTTCCAGCTACGAGCTCCAATTGGCGCTCCGGGTCGGCTTCGCGCCGGGCGACATCGTGGTCAATGGGCCCGGCAAGACGGCGGCGTTCCTGGCGACGTGCATCGCCGCCAGGGTCAAGCTCGTCGTCGTCGACTCCACCGAAGAGCTCGCACAGCTGAGCCGGCTGGCGAAGGGCGGTGCTGAACCGATCTCCATCCTGCTGCGCGTGAACCCCGGGTACACGCCGGAGGGCATGAACAAAGGCACCGCCACGGCGAGTCGCCACGGGAGCGCGTTCGGGCTGGACCTCAAGGGAGGCGAAGTCCAGTGGGCGCTGACGGAGCTCCACGGCGATCGCGGGCTGCGCCTGCGAGGGGTTCACATGCACATCGGCACCGGCATAAGGTCGCCCCGCGCCTACCGCGGCGCGCTCCGATGTCTGCCGTTGCTGCGCCGGCTCTTCCAGGAAGCGGGAGAGACGATCGAGGTCGTCGATCTGGGCGGCGGCATCGCCTCCCGAACGACACGGGGAATGAGCACCGTGGAATTGGCACTGTACGAAATGTTCGGGCGGCTGCCGGCGTTTCGACCGACCCGGGAGATGCCGGCCTTGGGCGACTTCTTCGCGGAGATGGCGCAGAGCGTGCGCCAGGCCTCCGCAGGAGAGGCCCTGCCGGAGCTGATCTTCGAACCCGGGCGCTGCATCGCCAGCGCCAGCCAGTGCCTGCTGCTGACGGTCCTCGGCCGCAAGCGCCGGCCGCGCGTGAGGACCTGGATCACGACCGACGGCGGGCTGAGTACGGTGACCATGCCCACTTACTACGAGTGTCACGAGGTGCTGCTCTGCAACGACGCGCGCCGCCCCGCCGCCGAGCGCGTCACCCTGAACGGTCCGGCGTGCTTCGCCGGTGACATCATCTACCGGAACATCGCGATGCCCGAGGTGCGGCCGGGCGAGACACTGGCCATCATGGACAGCGGCGCCTACTTCACGGCGCTGGAGTCTTCCTTCGGCTTTCCACGGCCCGCCATCGTCCTGGTGGATGGCAACCAGGTGCGTCTCATCCGGACGCGCGAGACCTTCGACGACATGCTGGCCCGGGACATTCTCAGCCTGGTGGAGGTTCCATGACAGCGATCCTGCAAGAGGCCGTTCCGAGGTCGGGCGCGAGCGAGCTCGATCACAGCAACTTCTTCTGGGGGACCGGGCACGATCCGTTCGAGATCGTGGACGCATTCGAAGCGTGGTGGGAGCAGGTGGAGCCCCAGGGCTACTACCTGTTCGGCCAACCCATGGCACACGCCCCGCGCCCGCGCACGGATGTCATCGAGCAGCGCGGAAAGCGCCGCCTTTACGACCTCATCAACCTGGCATCGTACAACTACCTGGGGCTTTCCTACCGCCCCGAAGTCATCGAGGCCGCCTGCGCGGCCGTGCGCGCGTTCGGGACCGGCGCCTCGGGATCGCCGGTCCAGAGCGGTTACCTCACGCTCCACGAAGAGCTGTCCGGGAAGATCGCCGACTTCCATGGGAAGGAGGCGTGCCTCCTCTATTCTTCCGGCTACGCGGCGAACGTGGGCATCATCTCGGCCCTCATGCGGGCGGGGGACCTGATCGTCACCGATCGGCTTTCCCACGCCAGCATCATTGACGGCATCGCGTTGTCCAAGGCCCACGTCCGCTACTTCCGCCACAACAGCGCGGAGGACCTGGACCGGAAGCTCAGCGGGTTCCAGGGCCGAAAGCTGGTGATCGTCGAAGGGGTCTATTCGATGGACGGCGACCTGGCCGACCTGGCCGCCATCGCCCTGGTAGCGAAGAAACACAACGCCCGCATCATGATCGACGAGGCGCATTCGGCTTTCCTCTTCGGGACGAGCGGCCGCGGTCTGGCCGAGCATTTTGGTCTCGAAGATGCCATCGACGTCCAGATGGGCACCTTTTCGAAAAGCCTGGGCGGCCAGGGCGGCTACGTGGTGGGCTCGCGGAAGCTCATCCGATACCTTCGGGCCTTCGGCCGCGCGTACGGGTTTTCTTGCGCGCTGGCCCCGGCGGTGGTGGGCGGGCTCATCAAGGCATGCGACCTCGTCCGGACCGAGCCCCTGCTGCGTGCGAGGCTTTGGGAGAACACCGCACTCATGCAGTCGTCCCTGAAGGATCGCGGCGTGGATATCGGCAACACCGCGTCGCAGATCATCCCCGTCATGGTCCGCGACGACCGCCGCGTCTTTACCGTGGCGGAAGAGATCCTCCACCGCGGCGTCTACGTAAACCCCGTTCGCTACCCGGCGGTGGGGAAGAACAAGTCGCGCCTGCGGATCTCGGTGACCGCGGCTCACGCTCCGGCGGATCTGGTGATGGCCGCCGGCGTCATCGCCGAGGTTCTCGCGAAGCATGGCATTCCATGCCGATGACTCCATATCGCTACCGGCAGGCCGTCAGTGCCTTCTTCGAGTTGCCCCGGGAGTTCGCCACCGCGTGCCTCCATGGAGGGCTCGAGCCCCTCGAGCCCAGCCACGGCATCGGGGTATTCGCCGTCACCGCGTTTGACTTCGCCGGCAGCGAGGTTGGGTCCTACCAGGAGCTGGTGCTTTCCATCCTCACGCCCCCGCGAATCTCCCCGGACGGCGAATGTCCGCGCTCAGCCTTCTTTCCCTTCGTGGTAGGGACGAGCAGCGAAGCGTCGCGGCTCCACGCCATCGAGCGCTGGCGCCTGCCCCACCACATGAGCGACATCGCCGTCGAGTTCGAGGAGAACGCGGACCGCATCCGGATTTGCGCGCACGAACGCGGGCGCCCCATCCTGGATCTGGACGTGAGTGGCAGCGACTGGGGCCAGACGCATCAGCTCTACCAGCTATTCTCGGCGTCGGAAGACCAGCTGTACAAAGCTGACATTCACATGAAGGGGCTCGTCTCGGAGCACGAGGAGGAAACCGGACGGCTGGTGCTCCATGACCACCCGATGTGCGCGAGCCTGACCGGGGCCGAGGTCACCTCCCGTCCGTTCCGGGAACTCTGGCTGAAGAATGGCGTGCAGTCGATCGAAGCGCTGGAAGTGCTGGCGTAGCGCCGTGCGGTGCGAGAGAGGGCGACCACGAGGGTCGCCCCTACGAACCATCTGCCCGACTTCTACCGGATTCGGGCCCGTTCGAGGTGCATGACGCCGTTCTCGTCGCGCACGCCCAGGAAGACCACGCCGTTGCCGAACCCCGCGATGGAGCGGAAGGCCGGTAGCTGGATCCGGTCCGTCAGCACGCCCTCGCGATTCACGATGTCGTAGACCGGCCGGCCGTCCGCCATCGTGGTGGTGCGGATCCAGAGGTTGCCCTCGCGATCGGCGCGCACTGATCCCTGGCCAAACGCCGGCCGGTAGTCGGGCACGTCGGCCGGGGCCGCCTTGACGATCGTCGGCGGTGTCATCTGGAAGGTGCGCGGAGGACCACCGCCGCCGCCGCCCGGGCCCGAGCTGCCGTCGCCGCCACCGCCCCCGCCGGGGCCGGCGAACACCATGACCATGCCGCCGCCCTGCGCCGGGCTCGACGACGGCGCCCCGCCGCGGGCCGGGGCATTCGCGCCGCCGGGGCCGTCGCCGCGCTGCATGCGCGCGACCATCGAATCCATCTGCGTCTGCATCGCCGACGCCACGGAATCGATCAGCGTCGTCTTGGCTTCGTCACTGAGGCGCTCCCACGCATACGGCATTTTCGGGGCCGCGGACCAGGTGCCGTCGGCCTCCAGGAAATCCACGTGGTAGTCATGTCCCCGCAGCACCGCGAGCCTGCCGTCGGCCGTCACGGCCCAGTCATCCACCGTCGAGGGAGGGAAGGCGACGATCGAGGCGTGCATCGCGCCGCGGTCGTCGCGGTTCATCGTCGTGCGGGTCCGCGGGATGTGAATCGTCGCCGCCGTGTCCAGCGTGCGGCCGGCAAAATCGAACCGCACCAAGAACGCCGAGTCCGGCGGCTCCAGGCGCATCGGGCCGTCGGTCTGCCCCCGGTTGATGAACTGCATCCGGATCGGCGAGAAGTAGACGAGGCGCCCGCGCGCGTCGAAGCCCGGCGTCCCGAAGATATTGCCGATCAGCGCCGGGAGGCCGTTGCCGCCGGAGGGCGGCATGGCCATCACCCGCGAGATCTGTCCCCCGGGGCTCAGGACCAGCATCGACAGCGACGCCGGCGTCACGAGCAGCGCCGAGTCGCCGCGGAACGGCATGAGCGTGCCGGGCCGCGCCCCGTAGGCGTTAGGCGACGACGCGTCGGAGTCCGCCACCACGACCGGCGCGGCCAGGGTCGAATCGTAGAGCAGCACCCGGCGGCCCAGGATGTCGTTGACGTAGACGCGGCCGCCCGCCACCTCGACGGCCGTCGTGACGGCCGACAGCGAGTCGTGCGACACCGCGGTCACGGTGCTGATCTGCCGCACCGGCGGCGCCTGCTGGGCCTGGAGCGACGCGGCCAGGATGAGCGTGGCCGCGGATGACAGCGGCGCGGCGATTGACGCGATCCTCATGTGATCTCCTCTACCTGATGATGACGGTGCTGGTGCCGCCGCCGCCGGGGCCGCCGCCGCCGGGCGCGTTGGACCCGGGGGCAAAAACACCGCCGGGAGCGCCCGACGTGCCGGAGCGAATGGCGGCGAGATAGCGCCGGTCGAGATACGCGGCGATCAGGGGCGGCAGCTTCCGCCGCTGCGACGCGGTGAGCAGGCCGCTGATATCGGGCGCGACGACCATGAGCAGCTCGACGGTCCCCTCGCGGGCGCGGCGGTAATTCTGGTACACATCTTCATGATCGTACGTGTCGGGCAGCGCCGCGTAGCCACGGATGATCGGCGTCCAGATCGAATCGAGGTGGACAATGTACCACCTGTTCATCGTGGCCAGGCTGTCGGCCTGCACGCCCGTCAACTTGAGGCTGTCGGCCTGCGAAAGGATGGTCGCGAGCGGATTCATGATGCCGCCCGATCCGTACATGCCGCGGAGGAACGCCACCGGCATCCTCGTGCCCGTCAGGGTGCGGCCGCGGTCGAGCGTCTGGGTCAGTGCCTGCCGCTCGCGCGACGGGCCGAGGTCGATGCGCAGCGACAGCGTGAGCGCGACCGGGTTGCGGTTGGTGCTCACGTTCTGCGTCGTCGCGCCGAACCGCTGGTTGACGTCGTACACGTAGCGCTGCGCCGTGGTGTCGAAGCCGCGCACGACGAGCAGGCGGGAATCCGGCGTCGGCGACTGTCCCCAGCCGCGCGCGTTGTTCTGGCCGTGCAGCATGAGGTCGAGCGCGCCGAGCGGGTTGGCCAGCTGGAGCGAGAGCGTGGCGCGCTGCGGCAACTTCACGCGCAGCGGGTTGAATGCGATGGTGAGGAAGCCGCTCGACGTCCACGGCCCCTCACAGCTGTTGCGCCCCGCGACCAGCCCGAACTGCGTCGTGAGACACTTCCGCACCCTCGGCGACGCTCCGGCCAGCAATTGCGTCATCCCGGATGCCAGCGCCGGATCCGCGGCGGTCGCGGGATTCGCGATGAACGCGCGATCGTTGGCATACCCGTCGCCGTTGATGTCCCCGCTCACCAGCGGCGTGAAGGGCGTGCCGGACGTGAAGCGCTGCACGTAGTTGACGCGAAGCAGGTCGAACAGGTTGGCGCCGAGGTTGACCTGGATCTGGTGGCGCCAGTCGCCCGATGCGCGCGCGTCGGGGCTGACGGTGAGCGGGTTGCCGGCGGTGCTCGAGAAGCCGCTGGTGCGGTCGCGCACCGAGTTCAGCGTGTAGGCGATGCCCCAGTTGAAGCGCGTGTTCGAGACCAGCGGCGCGAGCTGGAGCTGGACCTGGCGGCTCGCCGAGCGGAAGTCAGAGACCGACTGCGTCACGTGATTGAACTGCGGCGCCACTCGGCTGTCCGTGCTGGAAACCGCGCCGCTGGCGGGCGAGATGCTCGAGGGCTGCACGTACACGGGCCGGCCCCCTTCGCCCGCGAGGGTGAACGCCACGGTCGGGTCGAAGTTCAGGTCGCGCGGCCCCGGCTGGTTCTGGTTCAGTGAGTAGGTGCCGGTCACGGTGGCCATGAACCGGTTGTCGAGGAACGGCCCCGCCCACTGGAGCGTGGAGCGCAGGCTGCGCTGTGCCGCATAGTCGGCGCCGAACAGCGACACGTTCGGCTTTCCGTTGGCGAGCGCCGGCGGCGCGCCGTTGGCGCACGCGGTCGGGATGGTAGACGCGTCGGCGGCGTACGAGGTCCAGTTGGGCGTCGGCGCCGCGGAGCCGATGCAGGTGAGCTGCTGCGCGCCGCCGGGCAGGCCGGTGTTCGTCATGGCCTGGGTGACGAGCTGCGCGGACGGTGTGTTCTGGAAGACGCCGATGCCGCCGCGCACCGTGCCGCGCGGCACGCGCGACGCGCCCGTGAACGCGCCGATCTGGCTGCTGGTGCCGTAGGTCCACGAGAACCCGAGCCGCGGGCTGACGTAGATGCCGTTCGGCACCTGGTCGTTGCGCGCGCTGCCGCCGAAGGCCGCGGCCACGGCGGAGTTCACGGCGGGACGGTCGAGGTAGTGGTCGGCGTCGGCGCGCAGGCCGTAGACGATCTGCAGCTCCGGCCGCGGCCGCCAGGAATCGCCGAGCGACAGCGCGCCGACGAGCTGCGCGCCGCTCACCGTGGTGGGCGCGAGCTGCCGCGAGAACGCCGACGGCGTGCCGGCCTGGAGATCGGCCAGCGAATTGAAGCTGAAGGTCCCGAGCAGGTTGTTCGCCTGTTCCTGCGTCCAGGATTCGCGCCGCAGCTCGCTGGTCAGCTTCACGCGGTGGCGGTTGTTGTTGCTGAACCACGACAGCTGGTTCGTCAGCTCGATCGACTGGTTGTCGTTGCTGCTGCGCGCCGACATCCCGCCGAACTGGATCGACTGCACGCTGCTGGTGCCGTCGGCGAAGTTGGAGTTCACGAGCACGCTGCCGCCGGCCCGCTCGAGGAAGGGCGTGAGCGAGCGGCTCGACTTGTTGAAGGAGAGGCCCGTCTCGGTGAGGACGAGGCCGAGGTACGCCGTATGCCGCAGCCGCGCCGAGCCGCCCCAGTTGCTGAACTTGAACGCCGACGAGGGCAGCTGCGTGGTGATCGGCATGCCCGGCGACGCGCGGTTCCAGCTGCCGTTGACGGTGAAGTTCAGCGCCTGGCCGGTGCTCGAGCTCGGCGGCATGAAGTCGAAGGCGCCGAGTAGTGAGCCGTTGTAGGTGAGCCGGCTCGACGGAAAGCCCGGGGCGCTCGCCGCCACGCCCGCGCCCTGGAGAATGCCGAGCAGGCGCGCAACCGAATCCTGCACAACACCCACCGTCTGGAGGGCGAGCGGGTCGTTGTCGAGCAGTGTAGTGAGGTCGTTGCCCCGGCGGCCGAGCTGCGCGGAGATGTTGTAGAACGCCTTGTCGTAGGCGAGCGGTCCGGAGAGCCGTCCGCCGAGGGAGAGGTTCGAGTACTCCTGCCCCAGCGCGCGGCCGACGCGATCGGTCCACTCGAGTTGCGGCAGGTTGCCGAGCACGCTCATGGACTGCTCGACGTAGTTGGAGCCAGGGAACGTGCGGATGTTGAGTACGCCGCCGCTGAACCCGCCTTGCGATACGTCGTACGGCGACGTCGCGACGGACACCGACACGCCGGCGTCGCGCGGCAGGTCGGCCGCGCCGCTGTTCATGCCGTTCAGCGTCGTCAGGTTCTGGTCGGTGCTGAGGCCGAGCACCGAGAAGCCCGACGGATCGCCGTTGGTGCCGGGGATGAGCGAGACGCCCGGCTGCGACGCGGCCATGCTCGCGAGATCGCCCTGCTCCGTGGGATTGACGAGGTTGCTGTTGACGGAGCGCTCGGTGCCGCTGACGTCGCGCTCGTTGTCGTTGCGGGACGGCCGCCGGCGGTTGTTGGCGTTGACCTGGATGGTGTCGAGGGTCAGCGTGCTGAGGCGCGCGTCGGCGATGAGCACCGCTTCATCTGCGAGGCGTTTCAGCTCGAACCGGCGTGGCGTGAACCCGATCGCGTTGACGGTGATCCAGTAGTCGCCGTCGCCGCCGGGGAAGGTGATGGTGTAGCGCCCCTCGGAGTTGGTACGCGCCGACCGGTTCACGTTGCCGGAGATCGAGGTCGCGGTGACGGTGGCGCCATAGATAGGCGCGTTGTCGGAGGCCGCGGTCACTCGGCCGCGAATGACGTCGGCCTGGGCGACCAGGGAGCGGGCGCCGGGCAGCGCGATCGCGGCCACCAGCGAGGCAGACCGCAGCAGGTGTCGGGTCATTAGCTACTGGATGCGGCAAGGCCGCCAATGGTTGCAGGGATCAGTGCCTATCGGATGGGCCGGAGCGCCGCCTCCACCTCGCGCTGTGACTCGATCGCGCGATCGATCTCCGCCTGGAGTTCACGGGCCGCGTCGAGGTCCGCCGTCAGCTGGTCCACCGTGCCGACCCCGGCCTTGAGCCGCAGGAGGTCGAGCCGGATGTTATCCAGCGCCGCCACGGAGACCGCAAGCCGCTGCACCGCCCGCTCCCGCTTGGCCGTGAGGTCGGCGCGCAGCCGTGCCCGCTGGTCCGCCACTACGGCGCCCGCCGGGCTCTCGCGGAGCGAGGTCGAGCGCGCCAGCGGCGCCTCGTCGCCGAGTCCCGCGATCATCGCATTCAGCTCGTCCGCCTCCGCGCGCATCCCCTGCGCCTCGGCCTCGAGCCGGCGCACCAGGTTCGGCAGGTCCTTGAGCGCCTTGCGCGACTCCTTCGGCAGCGACTCGAAGATCTGGTGGGCCGCCATGCCGATGGCCAGCTCCGTGGGCCGATGCGACCCCGGCGCCGGCAGCGCCCGGGTCTTGAGGCCGAGGGTCGCGAGCTTCGCCAGGAACTTCCCGACCGGACTCTTCAGCAGCTTGAGCCGGAACTCCAGAGCGGCGTCGCGTCGCGTCGTGATCTTCTTGCCGGGCCAGATCCATCCGATGAACGCGCCACCGAGCCCGACGACCGTCGAGCCCAGGAAGAGCCAGCCCACCCGGGCCAGGTTCGCGGCGTTCGAGATCCCGAACGCCGACACCAGGGCGGTGACGCTCACGCCGATCGCTCCGATCGTGGTCCATCGGATCGCCTTCGCCCACCAGGGCGGCTCGCGGTCGTAGTCGTACTGGAAGGCCAGCTCTTCCTTGCGATGCTCGATGTACTGCTGGAGCGCCACGCGGATGTCGTCGACGGTGTACCCGACTGCCAGCACCTGCTGGGTGCGGTAGACCCGGTTGAGCAGGAACACGCCCCAGGTGACGCCAAGCAGGCTCAGCGGGATCGCCGGGCTCCCGCCGTTGGCCAGGATGATGCCCGCCCCCTCGGCGAGCGCGACCGACCAGAGGTACAGCAGCGGGCGCGCGGCCTGGCCGCGCGTGAGCCACACCCGGATCGGCGCCGGAATCCCCCGTACCACGTCGGTCGACACCGCCAGCGCGTCGGCGAATTCCTCGCCCGTGGTCCACCGGTCGTCGGGGTTCTTCGCCAGGCATTTGTCGATCGCCTGTGCTGCTTTCGCCGCCGCGCCCGGCGCGACCGACGAGAGCGGCGGTGCCGGCATCGTGATCTGCATGGCGAGCAGCGCCGCGACGTCCGGCGAATCGAACGGCAGCTTTCCCGAGAGCGCGTAGAAGCCCAGGATGCCTAACGAGTAGATGTCGCTGCGCCCGTCCACCGCGGCGCCGCTGGCCTGCTCGGGGCTCATGTATTGTGCCGTGCCGATGATCTCGCCGACTGCCGTATTGCCGCTCGCATCGCCGGCGCGCGCGATGCCGAAGTCGCTTACCATCGCCCGGCCGGTGCCCGCCTCGATCAGGATATTGTCGGGCTTGACGTCACGGTGGACGATCCCGC
This sequence comes from Gemmatimonadota bacterium, assembly GCA_043735145.1. Classification (GTDB taxonomy): domain Bacteria; phylum Gemmatimonadota; class Gemmatimonadetes; order Gemmatimonadales; family JACORV01; genus DASXPG01. The sequence goes on from JAYTEN010000220.1 coordinate 10,812, forward strand.
GCAGGTGGGCGTAGGCCAGCGCCCAAGCCACTTCCTTGAGGAGGCGCGCGCCGGCCGCCGGACTCAGCGGGCCCCTGGTCCGCAGCCGCTGGCCGAGCGTCTCGCCTTCGATGTATGCCATCACGAAGAAGACGAGCCCGGCGGTCTCCTCGACGACGTAGATCGGGACGATGTTGGGATGCGAGAGCCTGGCCGAGGTGCGGGCTTCGCGCAGGAAGCGGTCCTTGAGCCCGGACTGGGCCGCCTGCGCCGGCGGCAGCAGCTTGATCGCGACCAGCCGGTCGAGGGCGACGTCGCGGGCGAGGAAGACGATGCCCATCCCGCCGCGGCCCAGCTCGCCCTCCAGCGAGTAGCGTCCTGCCACCGCCTGCTGGAGGGCGACGAATTCGCTCGCGAGAGCGTCCGGCAACTAGAACCTCGACGCCGTCAGCGTCACGTCGGCGCCGGCCCAGGCCCGCTGGAACCGCTGCTCCACCGCCGCCGCCTCGGCGGTCTTGCCCTGCGCCCGGAGGGACTGCGCCAACCCGAACAGCGACCAGCCGTTCTCCGGGAATCGCCGCAGGTCTTCGCGATACACCTGCTCGGCCTCGGCGTTCTGGCCCGCCTTGACGAGCGCCGCGCCGAGCGACTGCCGGACCGGGTAGTACCACTTCGGCGGCTCGAAGTAGAGCCCCGCATCCTCGATGGCGAGCGCCGCGCGGAAGTGGGCGATGCCGGCGGCGGCATCGCCGCGGCGGGTGGCGATTTCGCCCATCAGCGCATGCTGCGCGATCGACAGGGCGGTCTTCGCGTCGGCGTCCGCCGGCGTCGCGGTGTTGATCGCCGTCACCGTGTCGAGCGCCGCCTGCGCCTCCGTCCACTGTCCCTTCGCGGCACGGGCGACGCCGCGGGCATACATCACCATCGCGTATGGAAAGCGGATGTCCGCCGGCGGGAGGGGATCGGCGAGCACGTCGTCCCACCGTCCGAAGGTCGTGAGGGTGAGGGTGTGGTAGGGCATCATCTCCTGGAGCATCCCGACCTGGCGCGCGACGTCGACGTTCACCTTGGAGGTGAGCATGCGTGCCGCGTCGATCGCCTGGGCGCTGCGGCCCGCCATCGTGGACGCGAAGGCGAGGAAGTGAATGTTGTGCGGATAGTACGCGAGCGGATAGACGCCCACCGGGTGCTGGCCCTCGATGAACGCCTCGTCGGTGTGGATGGCGTGCTGATTGGCTTCCACGGCGTCATTCCAGCGCCCGACGCGGATGTAGATGTGCGCGGGCATGTGGACCATGTGTCCTTCGCCCGGCATCAGCCGCGCGAGCCGCTCGGCGCACGGCACCGCGGCCCGCGGGTTCACCGCTTCGACGGCGTGGATGTAGTAGTGGCACGCGCCCGGGTGGTTCGGGTTGCGCGCGATGACGCGCCGGAGCCGGCTCACGATCTCATCGGTGCCGGGGTAGGCGGTGCCGTCGGGGCGCCAGTAATTCCACGGCCGGAGGTCCATCATCGACTCGGCGTACAGTGTCGCGGCGTCGAGGTCGGCCGGATTGCCGTTGGCGAGGGTGCTCATCGCGCGCGCATAGGACGAATCGAGCGACGCGCGATTGGCGGGGGGAACCGCCGCGTAGCGACTCGCGACCGCTTCGATGTACGCGCGCTCGCGGGGCGAGGCATGGGACATCAGCTCCCGCGCCCGCTGGACGGCGGCATACGCCGCGACGCCACTCGCGGAGTCCATGGGCCCGTTGACGTGCGGGCCGTAGGCGAGGGCGACGCCCCAGTAGCACATCGCGCAGGTGGAATCGAGCTCCGCGGCGCGCCGGAAGGCACGGATCGCTTCCGCGTGATTGAATCCGTAGGTGAGCCGCAGGCCCTGGTCGAAGTAGCGCTGGGCGCCCGGGACCCTGGTCGAGATGGCCTTGTGATGGGTGCCGAGGTTGGTGTAGAGGGGCACCGAGTCGGAGAGCGGCAGCGGCGGCTCGGCCGGTTTCGTCGGCCCGGCGCCCGGGCTGGGAGCCGCACCCGCGAGGAGGACAACGGCGGCGAACGGGATGATGCGCTGGAAGGTCATGAGGCGTCTCCCTTTTTTTCTCCGGGTGCGTCGTGCGGTGCGACTCGATCGTTGTCGGCTGGATGCCACGGGCATTATGCAGGGGTCTGTCGGGGTTCGCTAGTCGGGCAGGTAGACCTGTGAAAGAGGCCCCGCGTGATGCGGGGCCTCCTTTGTCCCGGGCCTCTGGATCCGTTACTGCCCGGCCAGCGCCCTCACCGCGGCCGCGAGCAGCCGCACCTTCGCGGCGTCACGCGAGCTGCCGGCGTCACCGTCGAGCTGGCTCGCGAGCTGGGTGAGCGCCGAGCTGCGCGCCGCGCCTGATGCGCGCTCCGCCGACTGGAGCGTGCTGCGCACATTGGCGATCCGGCCCAGGCCGCGCGACCGCTCGAGCTGGTCGACGTACGCCCGCGCGAGCGCGAACGTCGCCGGCCAGACGTACTTCGGCTGGCCCTGGGTGTCGAAGTAATCGAGGTGCACCGACTTGGCGGCGTCGATCTCGTTCTGGGTCATCATCGCGCTTGGCTGGAGCTCGAAGATGTCGAGGCCGCGCGCGATCTCGGAGCTGACCATCACGCCGTTGTACCAATACACCGACCAGGTGCCGCCGCTGCCCATCCGCGTGGAATCCGAAGGACCGCGGTCGAAGAAGGCGATCTCGGTCGGGTGGTCGGCGTCGGTCCAGTCGAACACCGACACGCCGCCCTGGTACCACGACTGCACCATCACGTCGCGGCCGGGGATCGGGATGATCGAGCCGTTATGCGCCACGCAGTTCTCGAACGACGTCTGCGCCGCCGGCATCTTGTAGTAGCTGTGGAAGCGCAGCTGCCGGTTCTCGATGGTGAAGATCGCGTCGGCGCCCCACTGCATCGGATCGGTGGCCCGGCACTTCGGACCGCCGCCGCCGCCCCACTCGTCCGAGAAGAGGATCTTGGTGCCGTCGTTGTTGAAGGTGGCGGAGTGCCAGTAGGAGAAGTTCGAATCGCTCACCGCCGCGATGCGCACCGGGTTCTCCGGATTGCTGATATCGAGGAGGAAGCCGTAGCCCTCGCAGGCGCCGCCCGCCAGGCCGATGGCCGGATACACGGTGATGTCGTGGCACTGCGTCGGCCCGGGGCGCGGACCCGTCGGTGCCGCGGCGCCGACCGGCGTTCCGGTCCGCCGTGAGACCCAGATCGGCATGTCGCGGTG
>JAYTEN010000221.1:0-13160 GCA_043735145.1 Gemmatimonadota bacterium
CTTGTAGCGTTTGTCCTCGAGCCGCTTGAGGAAAGGAAAGATGCCGAGGTACGTGCCTTTCTTTCCGTGCAGCAGGAAGCGCTTCTGGTCGGCCTTCAGATCCTTCCATGGCACGTCGGCGGGAATGCCGGCCGCCGCCGCCGCGTTGCGCAGCGTCTTCCGGCGGCCCTCGTAGCGAGGCTTGTTCCAGGGATCGATGGCGCCGCCGGCGATGGTGCGCGACGGGTCGGCGATGATGAGGTGCTCGTCGTACTCGAGCACGGCGCCGAAGCCGTTGCAGCCGGGGCAGGCGCCGCGCGGATGGTTGAAGGAGAAGAGCGCCGGGGTGAGGGTCGGCGCTGCGGTGCCGCACTTCAGGCAGCGGGGACTCGCGCTGAAGCGCCGCTCGCCGCCGTCCTCCGCGATCGCGACCACGATGCCGTCGCCCTCGTCGAAGGACTGCGCGACCGATTCGGCGAGCCGCTCGGCGTTGTCGGGCGAAGGCGTGATACGGTCTACCACGACGAGGACCGACGTGTGCTTCGAGAGGTCGGTCTTTTTCGGGAGCTCCTCGATCCGATGCATGACGCCATCGAGGCTGACGCGCACGAATCCCATGGCGACGAGGTTTTCGATGACGAGTGCGTGCTTTGCCTTGACGGCGGGCGGAAGCGGAAACGCGATCGTCACCGGACCGTCCGCCCGTCCGCCCTTCCGCCCGTCCGCCAGCAGCGCATCAACCACTTCCTGCACCGTCTCGGCCTTCACGTCACCGCCGCAGACGACGCAGTGCACATGGCCCGCGCGCGCCCAGAGGAGCCTCAGGTAGTCATAGATCTCGGTCGCGGTCCCGACGGTCGAGCGGCTCGACGTGGTCGGGTTCTTCTGCTCGATGGCCACGGCGGGAGCGATGCCGGACACGCCGTCGCTGTCGGGGCGGGGCATGCGCTCCAGGAATTGCTTGGCGTAGGTCGAGAGCGACTCGATATACCGGCGCTGGCCCTCGGCGTAGATAGTATCGAAGGCGAGCGAGGATTTCCCCGACCCCGACGGACCGGTGAGGACGATGAGCCGGCGATGCGGCAGCGACAGGGTGAAGCCCCGGAGGTTGTGTTGCCGGGCACCCCGAACGGTGAGTTGGCGTTCCACAACCCTGAAAGCTAGTCACTGCAAGTCGCCAAGTCGCCAAGTCGCCAAGTCGCGACTAGCTTCTGGCTCAATGGGCCTCTCCATCACGCCGCGCACCTTGAAGCGCGGTCTCCAGATCTTCTTCGTGGTGTCCATCCTCGGCGTGGTCGCGGTGCTGGTGCGCACCGGGGCGTGGCGCAGCACCCTGAACGCCTTCAGCCAGGTCAAGCCGCTGTGGATGCTGGCGGCGCTGGTGCTGGCCTCGTCGGACTGGCTCGGCGGCGGCCTGCGCATCTGGCTCCTCACCAAGCACGTCTACCCGAAGACGCCTTTCTGGGGCATGGTCGCGGCGGGCGGGCTCACGGCGTGGGCGGCCTATATCACCCCGGCGCAGGCGGGTGGCGGGCCGACGATGATCCTCACCATGCGCCGCTACGGCGTCCCGCTCCCCGAAGCGATGACCTCCACGGTGATGAGCTTTTTCACGACCGTGATCTTTTTCGCGATTGCGGGGCCCATCGCCGTCCTGTCGGGGGCCGGCCGTTCGCTCCAGAGCGAGAACATCATCGGCGGGTTTTCCCTCTACGATGTGTTCAAGGCCAGCGCCGGCATGTTTCTCGTGATTGGCGTGGTGATGATGGTCGCGCTCGGATTCCCGAAGATGACCGCGGGCCTGGTCCACCGCCTGGTCACCTGGCTGTCGGCCCATAAGGGTGAGAAGTTTGCGCAGCGCGTGGACGGCCTGCGTTCCGGCATCGACCGCATGCACGAGTGTGTGGTGCTGTACTTCCGCACCCCGACGGGCTGGCTCCAGATGTTCGTCGGCGTGCTCACCAGCGGCCTCGCGCATGCCAACCGGCTGCTCGCCGGCTACGTCGCCATGCGGGCCCTGGGGCTTGACGCGCCGTTTATCGACGTGCTGGTGGCGCAGATCATCGTCTCGTTCCTCCTGTACTTCGCTCCCACGCCGGGAGGCGCCGGCGCGGCCGAGGCGCTGTCGGCGGGCGTGATGCAGCACTACGTGCCCATCGATTTCCTGCCGGCCTATACCATCATCTGGCGCTTCACGATGAGCTACGCGACGGTGATCTTCGGCACCTTCATCTTCTACAAGCTGCTGGGTGGCAAGCTCGAGGAAGCCGCGGAGAGCCAGCCGACCGAGCCGGTGTGAGCGCGCCCTTCCACGAGGAAGAGGCGCTCGGGCAGTCATACGATGCGCGGCTGGTGCGCCGCCTCCTCGCCTACCTGCGCCCCTACCGTGGCGCCGTCGCGAAGTCGTTCGGCCTCATGGTCGTTTCCGCCGCGCTTCAGCTCGCCGGTCCCACGCTCACCAGGCTCGCGATCGACCGCGCCATTCCCGCGCATGACGCCGGTCTCGCGCAGCGGCTCGCGCTGCTGTTCGCCCTCGCGCTGGTCCTCGAGTTCGTCACCGACTACGCCCAGACGCTGCTCACCGCGCGCATCGGACAGAGTGCGATGCTCGACTTGCGCATGGCGATCTTCGGCAAGCTCCAGCGGCTGAGCGTCGCGTTCTACGACCGCAATCCCGTCGGCCGGCTCATGACGCGCGTGACCAGCGACGTCGAGGCGCTCAACGAGCTCTTCACGACCGGCGTCGTACAGCTGGTGGGCGACGTGCTCACGCTCGGCGCGATCCTCGCGTGGATGGTCTGGACCGACTGGCGCCTCGCGCTGGCGACGATGATCGTCCTGCCGGGCATCGTCTTCGTCGGCCAGCGATTCCGGGTGCGCATGCGCGACGCCTATCGCGACATCCGGGTGCGGCTCGCGCGGATCAACGCCTTCCTCCAGGAGCATCTCTCGGGGATGCGCGTGGTGCAGCTGTTCGGACGCGAGCGGTGGACCGCCGAGCGTCACGACGAGGTGAACGCGGCGCATCTCGAGGCGCAGCTGCGGTCCATCCGCGTCTTCGCCTGGCTGTTCCCCGTGATCGAGGTGCTGATCGCCGTGGCCCTCGCGTCGCTGCTGATCACCGGCGGGCACCGCGTGCTGGCCGGCGGCATGACGATCGGCGTGCTGGCGGCATTTCTTCAGATGGCGCGGCGGTTTTTCCAGCCGATGCAGGATCTCGCCGAGAAACTCAACGCGGTGCAGTCGGCCGTGGCGTCGAGCGAGAGGATCTTCCGGCTGCTCGACGAGACCGAGACGATCATGGATCCCGTGACGCCGTCGGTGCTGCCGCGGCCGGTGCGTGGCGAGGTGGCCTTCGACGATGTGTGGTTCCGGTATCCGGGGACCGGGGACCGGGGGCCGGGGACCGAGGACCGGAACGACGGCGGGTGGGTGCTGAAGGGCGTGTCGTTCGTGGCGCGGCCGGGCTCGACGGTGGCGATCGTGGGACATACCGGCGCCGGCAAGACGACGATCCTGAGCCTGCTGCTGCGCTACTACGACGTCGAGCGGGGCCGCATTCTTCTCGACGGCGTGGACATCCGCGAGCTGGCCCAGGGCGAGCTGCGCGAGGCCATCGGATTCGTCCAGCAGGACATCTTCCTCTTCACCGGCGATCTGCGCTCGAACATCGCGCTGGCGAGGCCCATGCCCGACGAGGCGATCACGGCGGCGGCCCGGCGCGTGGGCGCCGACCAGTTCATCAGCCGCCTGCCCGACGGCCTGGGCCACATGCTGGGCGAGCGGGGCCAGAGCCTGTCGGTGGGGGAACGGCAATTGCTTTCATTTACGCGCGCGTTGGCCGCGGAGCCGGTGGTTCTGGTCCTGGACGAGGCCACGAGCTCGGTGGATGCCGAAGCCGAGACGGCCATCCAGGACGCGACCCGTGAACTAATGAGTGGGCGGACCTGCCTGGTTGTGGCACATCGCCTCTCGACCGTGCAGTACGCCGACGAAATCCTGGTCCTGCACCACGGGGTGTTGCGCGAACGGGGCACCCACCGGGACCTGCTGGCGCTGGGCGGCTTGTACGAGAAGCTTTACCAGCTGCAACTGGGGCCTGACACGGCGTCCATGTCGTGACCGGGCCCATAGTTGCACCGTTTTTGTGGGGCGGATAGGTTTGATCGTTACCCCGGAATTCCATTGTTCATGAGGCGCGGCTGATGGCCTTCATCGAGTACGGCGGGAAGCGGCATGTGGTCCCGGCGGGCGAAATGCTCGTCGGAACCGGCGCCGATTGCCATTTGCGCCTCGAGGGCGCGGGCATCACGCTGCGCCACGCCGTGCTTACCACCGCACCCGATCTGTCGGTTTCCATCCGGAAGCTCCAGGACGGCGCCACCGTCGAGGTCAACGGCGTGCAGCTGGGGAGCATGCCCCAGCCGCTGCTGCATGGCGACAAGGTCACGCTCGCCGGCATCGACCTGCTCTTCGTGGACGAGCGCAAGAGTGGCAGCACCCAGTACGTCTCGGCGGTCAAGCTCCAGGATCTCGCGGGCGGCGGCCCGAAGAAGCCGGGCTCCGCGGCCGGCAAGGCCACCGCGGCCACGGGCGGGCGCATCGTCTCGCTGACCGACGGACGCGAATACCAGGTGATCGGCGGCTCGCTGAAGTTCGGCCGTGACGCCAGCGCCGACGTCGTCGTGTCGGGAACGCAGGTGTCGCGCCGGCACGCCGAAATCGTGGTAGCTCCGCGCGGATACATCATCGTGGATTCATCCACCAACGGCACGTTCGTGAACGGGGAGCGGGTGCAGAACCAGCGCCTGCTCGCGCGCGCCGACGTGATCCGGCTGGGGGAGGAAGAGTTCCGCTTCTATGCGGATGTTGCACCGGTCGCCGCGGCGCCCGCGGCGCCCGCGGCGCCCGAATCGCCGCATGTCTCACCGGCTTCCCCCGCGCCGTCTCCCATGGTCGCGCAACCCGTCGGGGCTCCGACGCCGCGGGCCATCCCGGTTCTGCAAGCGTCTGAGGCGCCTGCGGCGCCTGAGTCGCCAAGTCGCCAAGTCGCCCAGTCGCCCAGTACGCCCCCGGGTCCGCCGGTTGCGCCGCCGCAGGTCCGTGGCGCGGCGCAGCTCGTCTCGACCGGCTACTTCCCCAGTCCTTCGCGCCCGGCGCCGCCGCCTGCGCCCGCGGCACCCCCGTCGCCCAGTCGCCAAGTCACTCCGGCGCCCGAGCAGCCTGGTAGCCCAGTCGCCAAGTCGCCCAGCCCATCGGCTCCGCCTGCTCCGCCGGTTCCGCCCGCCGCCGCGATGCCGCCGGCCCCGGTGCCGCCGGCCGCCGCCCCGGTGCCGCCGGCCCCAGCCCCGGCCGTACCCCAGAAGGCGCCGCCGTCACTGGCGAAGTTCCTGATCCGCACCGGCTCGATGAAGGGCCAACGGCTCTACGTCAAAGTGCCGATCGTCAATATCGGCCGGGCCGAGTACAATGATCTGGTCATCCCCGACGATTCCGTGTCGAGCCAGCACGCCAAGCTCACCCGGCGCGAAGGGGTGTGGATGCTCACCGATGTCGGGTCCACCAACGGCACCATGGTGGACGGCGAGCGCATAACGAACGACACGCCGATCGCGCCCGGCGCCTTTGTCCGGTTTGGCGACATACAGCTCGTGTTCGAACCCACCGACGATGATGCGGGCATGGAAAAGAACCAGGGGACCCGCGCCATCTCGGCCGTCAAGCTTTCCGACCTGAAGCCCCCGACGGGGCGCTGAGGCTGGCCACCTTGCACGTCGTCTGCGCCGCCAAGACCGATGTCGGACTCATCAGATCCGGCAACGAGGACAACTACCTGATGATCCCCGAGCGGGGCGTCTTCGTCGTGGCCGACGGCATGGGCGGCCACGCGGCCGGCGAAGTTGCCAGCGAGATGGCGGTGCAGCTCATCTCCCGCGACCTCGGGTCGTTCAAGGGGCTGAGCGACGGCGAAGCGTCGTCGCGCATGACCGCCGCGATCAAGGCGGCGAACAACGCGATCTTCGAGCGCACGCTGTCGGAGCACGACAAGCGCGGCATGGGCACCACGGCGACCTGCCTGGTGCTCCACGGTTCGAACCGCTACCTGCTGGGCCAGGTAGGCGACTCGCGCGCGTACCTGCTGCGCGACGGCCGCTTCCACCAACTCACCAAGGACCACAGCTACGTGCAGGAGCAGGTGGATCTCGGCTACCTCACGCCCGAGCAGGCCCGCAGCCATCCCTACGCCAACGTGATCACCCGCTGCGTGGGCGCGAGCGCCGACGTGATGCCCGACATCTTCCACGGCACCGTGAAGGCGGGCGACGTCTTCCTGCTGGCGAGCGACGGGCTGACCGGGATGGTCGAGGACGACGGCCTGGCGGGCATTCTCACCGCGCAGGGCACGCCGGAGCGCTGGGTGGACAAGATGGTCGCGGAAGCGAACCGGCGCGGCGGGCTGGACAACATCACCTGCATCATCGTCCACGTGGACGAGATCGAGGCGTCGCCGAGCGTCGAATCGACCACCACCACGGGCGAGTCGCCCGCGATCGGCAACCGGCGCACGCCGTCAGGCGGAGTGTCGGGGGCGCGCTAGCTAGCGCGCCCGATCCTCGCCCGGGCGACCTCGATCATCCGTTCCAGGTTCCCGCGGTCGTCGCTCATGCGCTCAGAGCGTCCCGCAGCAGGTCGGGTGTCAGCTCGACCGGGCGCCGCGTGAAGACACGCAGGCGGCACGCCGATTCCGCCAGGCTTTCGGCGAAGGGCGGCAAGTCCATGCGACCGGGCCACCCGGTCTGGGTGAGGCGTTCCACGCTGCCGTCGCGCCGCACCACCGGCAGGTCGAGGCCCAGCATCGCATCCTTGTGCGGGAGATCGATCAGCAGCTCGGCGGGGCCGAGGCCGAGCGACTTGCCGAGCTCGTTTTCGGCCTTCGCGAGCCGTGCCGGGTCGCCGTGCAGCCACGCGGGCATAACCATGCCGAGCTCGGCGGGTAGCAGCTCGATGGCGCGCTTGTAGAGCCGCCGCGCGCGCAGGCCGTCGGCGAGGCCGGTGCGGTCGCCGCCGTGCAATTCATGCATCAGTCCGTCGTCGGTGGCGCCGGGCAGCGCGGCCGGGTCGAGGACCCCATCCACCATCGCTTCGTGCACCAGCCGCTTGAACATCGCGGTGGCGGCGCGCACGGCGTGATGCCAGTACACGTTGCGGTACATCTGGTACTTCGCGAACAGCAGCGATTCGAGGGCGGCGATGCCCTTCTCGGCGATGCCGATGGTGCGCCGGCCGTCCATCTCCGTCACCATGAGCGTGGTGAGGAGGCGGTCCACGTCCACGTCGCCGTAAGGCACGCCGCACATCAGCGCGTCGCGCTTCAGGTAGTCGATCTTGTCGAGGTCGATGGACCCCGAGATCAGTCCCGCGAGGGGGTGCGCGCTGCCGCCCCTGATCACGGCGCCTAACGAGTGCGCAGGGTCGTCGATGCCGGCCGCGCGCAGCACGCCGCGCAGCGGCTCCTCGGCCAGCAGGCCCGCGGCGATCTGCTCGTGGGAGGCGAGGCCCGATTCCTCGAGGGCGTGGCTGAAGGGATAGTGGCCGATATCGTGCAGCAGGGCGCCGAGGCGGATGAAGGCCGCGTCGCGCTCCTCGTCGGGCGACAGGGCGCCGCGCTCGCGCAGCCCCGCCAAGGCGCGCCGGGCGAGGCCGTAAGCGCCCAGGGCGTGCTCGAAGCGGGAGTGGGTGGCGCCGGGATAGACGAGGAAGGCGTGGCCGAGCTGGCGGATGTAGCGGAGCCGCTGGAAGGCGGGGGTGTCGACGACCGCGGCGGCGGCGGGCTCCAGCGCGATGTTCTGCCAGAGGGGATCGCGAATGACAACATCGCGTCGAAGCGTGGAAGCGTCCAGGCGTCGAACCGTTGTTATCTGTAGCGCTTCGACGTTTCGACGTTTCGACGCTTCAACGGCATTACCGCGGTCCCGCGTTGCGAACTGACTCCGGAACCCCATCGGCGTACTTCTCGAAATTCTTCCTGAAGAGATCGGCGAGCTTTTTCGCCTGCGCGTCGTAGGCCGCGGCGTCCTTCCAGGTTCCGCGCGGCGTCAAGACGTTCGTCGGCACGCCGTCCACGGCTTCCGGAATCATCAGGCCGAAGACGGGGTCGGCCGTGTAGGTCGTGGAGTCCAGCTTGCCCGACAGCGCGGCGCGCAGCATGGCGCGGGTGTGGCCCAGGTTCATGCGCTGGCCGGTGCCGTAGGGGCCGCCGGTCCACCCGGTATTCACCAGCCACACGTTGACCTGGTGCGTGGCGATCTTCTTCCCGAGCATCTCGGCGTAGAGCGCGGGCGGACGCGGCAGGAAGGGCTGCCCGAAGCAGGTGCTGAAGGTTTCCTTCGGCTCCGTCACGCCGCGCTCGGTGCCGGCGACCTTGGCGGTGTAGCCCGACAGGAAGTGGTACATCGCCTGGTCGGCGCTGAGCTTCGCGATCGGCGGCAGCACACCGAAGGCATCGGCGGTGAGGAACACGACGTTGGTCGGATGCCCGGCGGCGCCCGACGGCACGTGGTTGGGAATGAAATCGATGGGGTAGCAGGCACGCGTGTTTTCGGTCAGCGCCTGGCTGTCGAGATCGAGGGCGCGGGTGACGGGATCCATCACCACGTTCTCGAGCACCGTGCCGAAGCGGTGCGTGGTGGCGTAGATCTCCGGCTCGCCCTTGGGCGAGAGGCGGATGACCTTGGCGTAGCAGCCGCCCTCGAAGTTGAAGACGCCGGTATCGCTCCAGCCGTGCTCGTCGTCGCCGATGAGGCCGCGCTCGGGATCGGCCGAGAGGGTGGTCTTGCCGGTGCCCGAGAGGCCGAAGAAGATCGCGGTGTCGCCCTGGGGGCCGACATTGGCGGAGCAGTGCATCGGCAGCACGCCGCGACCCGGGAGCAGGTAGTTCATGATGGTGAAGATCGACTTCTTCAGCTCGCCCGCATAACGAGTCCCGCCGATCACGATCAGCTTCTTCGCGAGGCTGATGATGATGAAGGTGCCGGTCTTGGTGCCGTGCTTCGCCGGGTCGGCCTGGAACTCGGGGGCGTGCAGGACCGTGAAGCCGGGCTGGAACGACGCCAGCTCCTCCGGCTTCGGCCGCACGAACATGTTGTTGACGAAGAGCGCGCTCCAGGCGCGCGGCGTGATGAAGCGGACCGGGAGCTGGTAGGTCTTGTCGGTGCCGGCGTAGAGGTCGCGGATAAAGAGGTCCTGCCTCTCGAGGTGGCGCAGCACCTCGCCGTGCAGGGCCTCGAATTTCGCGTGCTCGAACGGCTGGTTCACCGCGCCCCACCAGACGGTCTGGTCGGAGTCCTCGTCCTGGACGACGAACTTGTCGCCGGGGGAACGGCCGGTGTGGGGCTTCGTGATGACGACGAGCGGTCCGCCGTCCGCGATGGTTCCTTCGCTGCGCCGGACCGACTCTTCGCAGAGGGCGGCGGGGACGAGATTCCAGAAGGCCTTGCCGGTGTGGCGGAGGCCGTGTTTATCGAGCGTCGAGGCCGAGGCGGTAGTCGTCATAGCCGTGAAAAGTAGCCGTCCCGGGCCCTGCGGTCACCTCTCGGCGGCCGCTGGCGCGCGTGCCGCCTGCTGCACCGGGAGGGGCCGGGTCTCGCGCATCACCACCCCCGCGACCCCGCCCGAAACCAGGGTGAGCGCCGCCACGGCACCGATCGCCCCGGGCATCCCGACGGCATCGGCCAGCAATCCGGCGCCGAGCGCGCCCACGACGTAGCCGCCGTCGCGCCAGAGGCGATACACGCCCAGGGCCGAGGCGCGCCAACTCGGGTGCGCGACGTCGGATACGGCGGCGAGCAGCGTGGGGTACACCAGCGCCGTGCCCAGGCCCAGCGCGGTGGCGGCGAGCATGGCCGCCGCGAACCCCGGCTGCAAGGCGAACCCGGCGATCCCGACGCCTTGCACCAGCATGCCGAGCACGATGGGAATCCGCCGGCCGATCCGGTCGCTCAACGGGCCGGTGGCCAGCTGTGCCACACCCCACACCGCGGGATAGAGCGCCGCCACCCCGGCGATCTGGGCGACGCCGAGACCGGACCGGGCGAGGAGCACCGGTACCAGCCCCCAGACCACGCCGTCGTTGAGGTTGTTCACCAGGCCGGCCTGGCTGACGCCGAACAGGGTGCGATCCTTCCAGCTGCCTAACGCGAACACTTCGCCGAACCCTTTGGCACTGCCGGCGCCACCGCCGGCCCGGGCTTCGAGCCGGGCATGCGCCCGGGTATCGCGCACGGCGAACACCGACAGCAGCAGGCCGGCGAGGGCGAAGGCGATGCCGGGCACGAATGCCGCCGGGCGCAGGGCCGGCGACGTCGCGGCGATCCAGCCGGCGAGGAGCGCCGCGCCGGCCACGGCGAGATAGCCCGCGAACTCGTTGAGGCCCATCGCGAGCCCGCGGTTCTTCGGCCCGGCCAGGTCGATCTTCATGATGACGGTCGCGGACCAGCACAATCCCTGGTTCACACCCAGCAGCACGTTGGCGAACACGATCCAGCCCCACGTGGGCGCGGCCATGAGGAGCGGCGGCACGGCGAGGCCGACGAGCCAGCCGGCGATCAGCACCCGCCGCCGGCCGAAACGCTCGCTCAGGTATCCGGCGGCGAGATTGGCGAGCGCCTTGACCAGGCCGAAGGAAGCCACGAACGCGAGCAGCGCCGTGGCGCCCACCACGCCGAACTCCCGCTCGGCCACGAGCGGCAGGACGGCGCGTTCCTGGCCCACCATGGCACCGACGAAGGCGTTGACGACCACGAGCAGCGCGAACTGGCCGCGGTTCGCGCGCAGGCCCAGGCGGAGTCGAGGCGAATCGGACTCGGGTTCGCCGGCGGGCACGCGGCTCAGCCGATCGCGGGCGCGACGAGCACCACGCCGCCGGCCAGCAGCAGTCCCACGCCGGTGACGCGAGCCAGGGCCGGGCCCTGCCAGAGCTGTTTCTCGATCAGCACGTAGAGCCCCAGGGCCGCGATCCAGCGGACGTCCATCACGCCGAACGCGAACAGGAGCAGCATCAGCGCCCAGCAGCAACCGACGCAATAGAGGCCGTGATGGAGGCCCATGAGGAGCGCCCCCGGCGCGCGAGGACGCCAGTGGGTGAGCAGAAACGCGAGCGGGGACTGGCAGTGGGTGAGGCACGCGGTTTTCCAGCGTGTCAGCTGGTACGTGCCCGCGACGATGAGCAGGAGCCCCGACAGCCAGGGCCGGGCCGGCTGGAGCGCCGGCGTCACCAGCAGCGCGTGGCGCAGGCCGACCTGGAGCCCGGCGATCGGGGCACTCACGGCGATCCAGGCGGTGAGATAGCCGGCGGCGAACAGGACGGTTCGCGCCGGCGCTGCGGATCCGGTCTGCCCCCGCCCGGCGCGGTCATACAGGAGCAGCGCGGCCGCCGCCGACGGCAGCATCATCAGCACCATCATGAGCGACCACATGGCCAGCGCGGCGGCGAAACTCGCCGCCGCGCCGCCCGCGGTGTCCATCGCCATCTCCGGCACGCCTACGGCCCTTCCCAGTGAACCGCGGCGAGTGATCCGCACTTGCCCGGGTGCGCGAAGTCCAGCGGGCCATCCTTGACCCAGAACTCCTCGAGGGCGAATTGCTCGCCGTCCTGGTAGACCAGCCCCTGCGGCAGGCCGACGCGGGGGAACACTTCGGCCTGCGTGACGGGATTGCGGATGGCCCGGAACCTGATGGCGACGCGGTTCTCCACGCTGACGGTGGTGTCCTTGCCCGCCACGGTCGAGCGGATGCGCAGGGCGTCTGGTCCGCGGATCGTGGTGAACGTGCTCGCGAACATCGCCCAGGGTCCGCCGGCCGCGCCGGTGATGATCGTGCCCAGCGCGTTCTGCTGCGCCGGCGTCGCGTCCGCATCCACGTACGCGTGGCCCGTACCGCCTCCCTGATGGATGGCACCGGGCCACCTGACCGCGAGGAAGGCGCTGCGGCCGTCGAGCGGCACGTCGCCGAACGTGCCGGCGCGCGCGGTAAAGCCGATGAGGCCTTCGCAGAAGCCCGCGGTCGGCGGCGCCTGAAAGTTGCAGGGGCACCCGAAGTCGCAGTTGCACGCGAGGATGTAGTGCCCGTCGATGAACCACCGGGGAACGTTCATCGCGGCCTGCGCGCGGCAAAGGTCGCGCTGGTCACGCCGTACTTCTCGGCCTGCTCCTGGGTCGACCGCTTGCGGAAGCTGAACCGCTCGGTCGGGTGCACTTCGATGTCAACGAAGCCCACGGCTTCGAGCAGCCGGGCGAACTCGGTCGCCGGCAGCGCGCCGCCGATTCACGACGCCCAGAGCTTGGGGTCGTCCGCGATCGAGGCCGGGATGATGGTGTCGCTCACGACGTCGGTCAGCGCCGCCCGCCCTCCCGGCCGCAGCACCCGGAACGCTTCAGCCATCACCTGTTGTTTCCTGAACGACAGGTTGATGACGCCATTCGAGGTTACCACGTCGGCGGTGCCGTCCTCGACCGGCACGTCCTCGATGCGGCCTTTGCGGAACTCGGCGTTGGGGATGCCGCAGACCCGCGCCAGCTCCCCGGCCTTGGCGAGCATGGTGTCATTGAGGTCAATGCCGATCACGTGCCCGGACGTCCCGGCCCGCCGCGCGGCGATGAAGACATCGAGTCCGGCACCCGAGCCGAGGTCGACGACGCATGCGCCTTCCTCGATCGCGATGTGGCGGTGGGGATTGCCGACGCCGGCAAAGGAGTCGATCGCCGGCTGCGGCGCCGCATCCAGCCACTCCGCGCGGTAGCCGAACCGCTCGGCCGCGGTGCGGCCGCTCCAGAAGTGGAATTCCTTGTCCGGCGTGTTCGCGACGTCGGTGTAGATGGCGAGCACGGCGCCGGCCAGCGCCGCCTCGCTCAGCGGGGGAGCGGTCATGGGCACCTCCTGAGAGTCCCGCAACGTGCCGAATCTTTAACATAAGGTCAACTCGCTATGATATTATAATTATATTAGATGGACTTATGAATAAACGGACCCCGGCTCCATCGCCGTTGACCTTGCGGCAGCTGCGTCTGCTGCTCGCCCTCGCCGAGCACGGGTCCGTCACCGCCGCGGCGCGGGCCGAGGGGGTGACGCAGCCGGCGTTGTCGCAGAGTCTGCGGGCGCTCCAGCTCCGGCTTGGCGTGCCGCTC
>JAYTEN010000222.1:0-5798 GCA_043735145.1 Gemmatimonadota bacterium
CACGCCGCGGCATGCGGGAAGACCGCCGCCAGCAGGTCCTCGGCCTCCATGCGCTGGATCTGCGCCGGGTTCTTGCGCCCCCGCCGGATCCGCTCGATCGCCAGCGAGAGCGACGCCGCCCAGCGCCAGCGGGTGCCGAACATCGGCGCGTCGAGCAGCGCCTGCACCAGGATCTCCTCCACGCTGTCGGGATGCAGGTACCGGAACACGTCGGTCAGCGGGAAGCTGTGCTGCGGGCCTAACGATAACAGCAGGGCGTCCTCGGTAGCCGCGGCCTGGAGCTCGAAGTTGAACTGGCGGCAGAAGCGCTTGCGCAGCGCGAGGCCCCACGCCTTGGTGACCCGGCTGCCGAAGGGCGCGTGGATGATGAGCTGCATCCCGCCACCCTCGTCGAAGAACCGCTCCATCACCAGCGTGTCCTGCGTCGGCAGCGACCCGAGCATGCGCTTCGCCTCGGCGAAATACGCGACTACCTGGTCGGCCGCGGCCCCGGGCACCAGCAGCTCCTCCTCGAGCCAGCGCGTCGCCGCGTCACGGTCCTCGAGCCGCGGCTCCAGATCGGCGCGGAGCGCGCTGACCGCCGCCGACATCTCGTCGCTGCGCGACGGCGCCTCGCCGAGCCAGAAGGGCAGTGTCGGCGGCTTGCCGTGCGCATCGGCGACCCGCACCGTTCCGGTGTTGGTCTCGACCCGCAGGATCTCCCACGAGGTATTGCCGAGCTGGAAGATGTCGCCCGCGTAGCTCTCGAAGGCGAAGTCCTCGTTCAGCGTGCCGACGAAGGTCCCGCCCGGCTCCAGCACCACGCGGTAGTCGGCGTTGTCGGGGATCGCGCCGCCGTTCATGATCGCGGTGAGCCTCGCGCCACGCCGGCCGGTGACGCGGCCATTCACCTTGTCGAGATGCACCAGCGCGCCGCGCCGCCCGCGCCGGGTGGTGAAGCCCTGCGCCACCATCTCCAGGACCTCGTCGAAGAGCGCGCGCGTCACGGTCCGGTACGGCCACGCGCGCGTCACCAGCGCGAAGAGGTCGTCCACCCGCCACTCCTGGGCCGACGTCTCGGCGACGATCTGCTGGGCCAGCACGTCGATGGGCTGCGGCGGCATGATCAGCCGGTCGAGTTCCCCGCCGCGCACCGCGCGCAGCAACGCGACGCATTCGACCAGGTCGTCGCGGCCCAGCGGGAAAAGCCGGCCCTTCGGCGTGCCGCTCACGGTGTGGCCGGATCGGCCGACGCGCTGGAGGAAGGCGGCGATATGCCGCGTGGCGCCGATCTGGCATACCAGGTCCACGTTGCCGATGTCGATGCCCAGCTCGAGCGAGCTCGTCGCGACGAGCACCTGGAGACGGCCTTCCTTCAGCCGTGTCTCGGCGTCCAGCCGCGTCTCCTTCGCGAGGCTGCCGTGGTGCGCCGCGACGTGCTCCTCGCCGAGGCGCTCGGACAGATGGCGCGCGATCCGCTCGACCATCTTGCGCGTGTTCGCGAACACCAGCGTGGTGCGGTGCCCCTTCGCCAGCTCGGCGAGGCGGTCGTAGATCTCCGACCAGACTTCGCCGGCCATCACCGTGTCGAGGGGCGCGCGCGGCAGCTCGAGATCGAGATCGAGCGTCCGCCGGTGCCCTTCGTCGACGATCATCGGGTCGGGCTCGGCCGAGCCCACGAGGAATCGCGCGACCTCCGCGATGGGCTTCTGCGTCGCCGACAGCCCGATGCGCTGGAGCTTGCGTCCGGCGACGTGGTCGAGCCGCTCCAGGCTCAGCGCGAGATGCGAGCCGCGCCGCGAGCCGATCACCGCGTGGATTTCGTCCACGATCACGGTGCGCGCGGTGCCCAGCATCGCGCGGCCGCGCTCCGACGTCAGCAGCAGGTAAAGCGACTCGGGCGTGGTGACGAGGATGTGGGGCGGCCGTTTCACCATCGCGGCCCGCTCGGCCGACGGCGTGTCGCCGGTGCGCACCGCGGCCGTGAGGCGCGGGGCCGGCAGGCCCGTCGCCTCGGCCAGCTGCCGGATCTCGCGGCGCGGCTCGGCCAGGTTCTTGTGGATGTCGGCCGAGAGCGCCTTCAGCGGCGAGACGTAGACGACGCGCGTCTCGTCAGGCAGCGGACCCTCGAGGCCCTCGAGGAAGAGGTCGTTGATCGCGCTGAGAAAGGCGGCGAGCGTCTTGCCCGACCCGGTTGGCGCCGCGATGAGCGTGTGATGGCCCGACTGGATCGCGTCCCACCCCTGCCGCTGGGCCGGCGTCGGCGTGCCGATGTTTTCGGCGAACCAGCGCTGGACGGCGGGGTGAAAGCCTCGGGCGGACATGCGGAAAAATACCCGAAAAAAAGCCGAAAACCTACCCTGCGGCTGGTGGGGCCGCGCCATGAGCATCGCGTCCAGCTGACCGAGCAGGGTTTCGGTCCAAACAGGGGGCAAGACGGCGCTGCACGGACCCGCGACGGATCATTAGGTTGTAGCATGGGTCTGGCCTGGACTGTCTTCCGGTACGCTGTCTTCTCGGGGGTCGCGATCACCGCGCTGGGCGCCCTCGGCGCGATGGCCGTGCAACAGCGGCGTCTCAGTCCGTTCGGGCGCACGGCGCGCACCATCCGCCGTTTCACCGACCCGGTCCTGAAGCCGATCGAACGGCGGATCCTGCGTTCGGGCGGTAACCCCCAGTCGGCGCCCTGGCTGATGCTGGCGCTCGGCGTCCTGGCCGGGATAGTTCTCATCTCGGGCGCGGAGTGGGTTATCCGCCAGGGGCTGATTCTCGCGGCCGCCACCCGCGGAGGCACGGCAACGATGGTCTACGTCCTGGTCACCTGGATCTTCAGAATCTTCTACATCGCGCTGATCGTGCGCGTCGTGGGATCGTGGCTCGGCAAGGACCGCTACACATCGTGGATGCGGCCGTTCTACGCCATGACCGAGTGGTTCCTCGCACCGTTGCGGCGCCTGCTGCCGACCCTGGGCCCGTTCGACATTTCGCCGCTGGTCGCCATGCTGCTGATGGAGCTGATCCAGAAACTCGTGCTCGGCCTGTTGTAAGCGTGTCGCGGCGCACGCACGTCGTGGTGGAAGGGATCGGCGAGGAGACTGCGAAAGCGGGGCTCGTGTGAGCCTCGTGCCACCCACCAAGCTCGTGATCGGCGTGATGGTGATTACCGGCGCCGCCGCGGCGGGAGCCGCCGGCAAGCAGCACTTTGGTAAAGCGGGGATGCTGCTCGGCATCTTCCTCGGCGCCCTGGCCGGATGGCTGGCGGGCTGGTGGGTCAAACGGGCTTTCCTGGACTTCTAGATGCTCAAGACCATGATCTCGTTCATCGCGGCGACGATCCTCGGCGCCATCGGCCAGGCCCTGTTCGGGCTGTGGGGCATGATCTTCGGGTCGATCGCCGGCTCCGTGGTGGGGTGGTGGGGCGCGAAGCGGCTGACGCCCTGACTGCCTTCAGCCTTCAGCTTTGAGCCTCCGGGCGCTATCATTCAGGCACAACTGATTCCCGTGGCGATTTAGGCAACTTGCGGCCACGTAAAATATTCCGCTAAAAAGCCGGCCCGTAGTGCCAGCTTTTTTCCGGCACGGCGGGTTTTTTCGTTTCAGGAGCAACCTTTGGATCGTGCGGCACGGCTGTCCCAGCTGAACGAAGCACTCGGCCGGCGGATTCTCGTCCTCGATGGCGCGATGGGGACGATGATCCAGCGGTACGGCCTCGAGGAGGCCGACTTCCGCGGTGAGCGCTTCATCTCGCACGCCCGCTCCCAGCGCGGCAACAGCGACCTGCTGATCCTCACCCGGCCCGACGTGATCGGCGCGATCCACCGCGCGTACTTCGAGGCCGGCGCCGATATCGTCGAAACCAACACCTTCACCGCGACGACCATCGCCCAGGCCGACTACGGTCTCGAGGCGCAGGTGCGCGAGCTGAACGTGGAGGGCGCGCGGATCGCGCGGGAAATCGCCGACGAGTTCACGGCGAAGGAGCCGCACAAGCCGCGCTTCGTCGCCGGCAGCATCGGGCCCACCAACCGCACCGCGTCACTCTCGCCCGACGTCAACAACCCGGCGTTCCGCAACATCACCTTCGACGAGCTGGTGGCGGCCTACACCGAGCAGGCCGAGGGGCTGCTCGACGGCGGCGCCGACCTGCTGCTGGTCGAGACGGTGTTCGACACGCTGAACTGCAAGGCCGCGCTCTTCGCCATCGCGCAGGTCTCGGAGCGCCGCGGCGAACGGGTGCCGGTCATGGTGTCGGGCACCATCACCGACGCGTCCGGCCGCACCCTGTCAGGCCAGACCACCGAGGCGTTCTGGAATTCGGTGCGCCACGCCGATCTGCTCTCGGTGGGCCTCAACTGCGCGCTGGGCGCGCGGCAGCTGCGCCCCTACATCGAGGAGTTGTCGCGCATCGCCGGGATCCCGGTGTCGGCGCACCCCAACGCGGGGCTGCCGAACGAGTTCGGCGGCTATGACGAGACCCCCGACACCATGTCGGAGGCGCTGCGCGAGTGGGCCGAGAGCGGATTTCTCAACATCGTCGGCGGCTGCTGCGGCACCACGCCGGAGCACATCCGCGCCATCTCGGCCGCGGTCGAGGGGTTGCCGCCCCGCGCCCTGCCCGCGGTGCCGCCCTACACCCGGCTCAGCGGCCTTGAGCCGCTGACGCTGTGGCCCGGCTCGCTCTTCACCAATATCGGCGAGCGGACCAACGTCACCGGCTCGAAGGTGTTCGCCGAGCTGATCAAGTCGGGCCAATACGAGAAGGCCCTGACCGTCGCGCGCCAGCAGGTCGAGAACGGCGCCCAGATCATCGACGTGAACATGGACGAGGGGATGCTCGACTCGCGCGCGGCGATGGTCGAGTTCCTTAACCTCATCGCCGGCGAGCCCGGCATCAGCAAGGTGCCGGTGATGATCGACTCCTCGAAGTTCGAGGTGATCGAGGCCGGCCTGAAGCGGCTCCAGGGCAAGGGGATCGTCAACTCCATCTCGATGAAGGAGGGCGAGGCGATCTTCATCGCGCACGCCACGCTGGTGCGGCGCTACGGCGCGGCGATGGTGGTAATGGCGTTCGACGAGGCGGGCCAGGCCGACACGGTGGAGCGCAAGGTGTCGATCTGCGCGCGGGCGTACCGCATCCTGACCGAGCAGGTCGGCGTGCCGCCCGAGGACATCATCTTCGACCCCAACATCTTCGCGGTGGCGACCGGCATCCCCGAGCATAACGAGTACGCCATGGCGTACCTCGAGGCCACCCGGCGCATCAAGGCGGAGCTCCCGCACGCGCTGGTGAGCGGCGGCGTCAGCAACCTCTCGTTCAGCTTTCGCGGCAACAACGCGGTGCGCGAGGCGATGCACACGGCGTTCCTGTACCACGCGGTGCGCGCCGGCATGGACATGGGCATCGTCAACGCCGGCCAGCTCGCGGTCTACGACGATATCCCGAAGCCGCTGCTCGACACGGTCGAGGACGTGCTCTTCAACCGCCGCGCCGACGCCACCGAGCGCCTGACCGCGATCGCCGAGACGACGGCCGGCGACGGGCGGCAGCGGAACAAGGAAGACCTCGCCTGGCGGCAGGAGCCCGTCAACGCGCGGCTCACCCACGCCCTGGTCGAGGGCCTCGACGCCTTCATCGACGGCGACGTGGAAGAGGCGCGGCAGCAGGCCGCGCGCGCCATCGAGGTGATCGAAGGGCCGCTCATGGCGGGGATGAACGTCGTCGGCGACCTCTTCGGCGCCGGCAAGATGTTCCTGCCCCAGGTGGTGAAGAGCGCGCGCGTCATGAAGAAGGCGGTCGCGCACCTCATTCCGTTCATCGA
>JAYTEN010000223.1:0-12307 GCA_043735145.1 Gemmatimonadota bacterium
GCGCGCTTCGCTGATGGTGCGGGTCAGCGGTTTCTGGGTGCGCACATGCTTCCCGGCCTTGAGCGCGGCCATCGTGATGACGGCGTGCAGGTGGTCGGGCGTCGAGCAGGTGATGGCGTCCACGGTGCGCTCGCGGTCCATCATCTCGCGGTAATCCTTGTACTTGTGCGCGTTCGGAAAAGCCCGGTACGACCCGGCCGCGGCATCGTCGTCGACATCGCAGAGGGCCACGATGTTCGCGCCCGCCGTCGCGATACCACGCACGTCGTTGCCGCCCATGCCGCCCACGCCGACGCAGGCGACGTTCACCGTATCACTCGGCGCCCGGTGTCGCCGCCCGAGCACATTGGGCCGGACGATGGTGAAGAGGCCGGCGGCGGTCGTGCCTTCGACAAAGTCGCGACGGGAGACAGGCATGGAGACCTCGAAGGTGCGTGGTGCGTGGCGCGTGGGAAAAGCGAAAGTACGGCCCGTTGCAGGAAGCCGCCAGCGAGAGACTCGACCTCCCGCCAGCGGTACTGCGCGCGCAGCGCGGCGGCGCCTGGTCACGTCGTCCGCTGGCGCGGTCAGGCGGCCCTGGGCATCGCCTCGGCGGCGGGGGACGGCGCCGTCGTCCCCGGACGGAAGAGCAGCGCGAAGATGATGAGCACCGCGAAGGCGCCAATGGCCGGCACCATCCAGATGGCGCGCCAGTTGTGGGTGCCGTCGGCCAGGCGGTACATGCCCGCCACGCGGCCCGACACGAAGGCGCCGATGAAGTAGCCGACGCCGTTGGTCACGAAGTTGAGGAACCCCTGCGCCGCGGCGCGGATCTTCGGGCCCGCGCGTTCGTCGGTGTAGATCTGGCCGCTGACGAAGAAGAAGTCGTAGCAGACGCCATGCAGCAGGATGCCCGCATAGATCAGCCACATCCCCGCCCCCGCATCGCCGAATCCGAACGCCAGGTAGCGCAGCCCCCACGCCGCCATGCCGATCAGCATGATCTTCTTGATGCCGAGCCTCGGCAGCAGCAGCGGGAGCAGCAGCATGAAGCCGATCTCGCTCCACTGGCCAAAGGTCTGGATGAATGCCGGATCGGGCGCGCGGATCTCGTTCAGGAAGGGATTGGTGAACGTGTAGTAGAACTGGAGCGGAATGCAGAGCAGGAACGAGCCCAGCACGAAAATGAAAAAGGTCCGGTCGCGCAGCAGCTGCAGCGCGTCGAGGCCGAGGGCCGAGCGCGCCGAGAAGGCGGTGCCGGCGGCCCTGGGCGGCGTGTGCGGCAGCGCGAGGGCGAAGAGGCCCATCACCGCCGATGCGCCCGCGGCGAGCTGCATCGGCAGCGCCAGCGCGTCGGCGTGCATCACCTTGCCGACGATGGTACCGGCCACGATCCAGCCGATGGTCCCCAGCACCCGGATCAGCGGGAAGTCGCGCGCCGAATTCTCGACGTGATGGAAGGCGACCGAGTTGGTCAGCGAGAGGGTCGGCATGTAGCAGAGCGCGTACAGGATGAGCAGCGGGTAGAAGCGGCCCCACTCGGTCTGTTGTGACACCATCCACATCAGCACCGCGCCGGCGAGGTGCAGCACCGCGAGCAACTTCTCCGACGCGAAGAAACGGTCGGCGATGATGCCCATGAAAAACGGCGACAGCAGCGCCGCGATCGCCGTCGCCCCGTAGGCCAGGCCCACCTGCACATCGGTGAAGTGCAGAGTGCGCCCCAGGTAGGTGCCCATCGTCACGAACCACGATCCCCAGATGAAGTACTGGAGGAACATCATGGTGGAGAGCTTGAACTTCACCGGGCTCACGGCAGCTCCCGGATACGGATCGAGCGGTACGCGACGGCGCCGTCATGGTCGCCCTGAAGCGCGATGTGCCCGCGGTGCGCGAGGCCGTACTCGGGCCACTGCGAGAACTTCGAGGCGTGGACCCTGGCGCTCCATTCGGCGCTCCACAGCTCGTACGCGACCACCTTCACGCCGTTCATCCAGTGCTCGACATGCGGTCCGCGCACGATGATGCGCACGTCGTTCCATTCGCCGGCGCGCCGCACGATGCCGGCGGGGGCCGCGTAGAGTCCGTAGTCGGAGCCCGCCGAGGTGAGGCGGTTGTGGCCGTCGCCATGCCCCGAGTCGTCGAGCACCTGCATTTCCGGGCCGCTGGTGTAGGGTGCCTCGCCTTGCTCGGTGACGTGATACATGATGCCGCTGTTGCCGCCGGGCGGGATCCGCCACGACAGTCGCAGCTCGAAGTTCTCGAAGTCGTCGATGGTGATGATGTCGCTGGTATGGGAGACGCGCGTCAGCGCGCCCTCAACCGCCGCCCAGCCCTCGGGCATCGACGGCAGGCGGTAGCCGCGCCAGCCGCGGGTGGACGTGCCGTCGAACAGCAGCCGGAATCCCTGCGCCGATTCTTCGGCGCTGAGCACGTTCATGGAGGTCATGTCGGGTGCCGGTGACTGGGCGGTGAGGCGGGAGGGCGGCAGGGCGGCAAGAACCGCGAACGCGCCGGTGAGCAATGCCGCAGAGCGATGCCGCACGGGAATTCTCCGGGATGAAATGGACGCTGCGAGCACCTAGGATGCGCCTTGGAACAGGCCGGGGCAAGTGGCCGCGTCCGAAGCATATCTTTCGCCGGGTGAGCAGTCCATTCAACAATCCCGCGGGCCGCGCGCCCGAAGCAGCCGGCGCGTACGTCCGCTCGATCCTCGAGTTGCTCGGCGACCGCGATCCGCTCGTGGTCCTGTCGCAGCTCGCGCAGGATCTCAAGAAGAGCCTCGGACGCATTTCACCCGAGGAGCTGCGCCATCCCGAGGCGCCCGGCAAATGGTCGATGCACGACGTCGTCGCTCACCTGGCCGATTCCGAGATCGTCTTCGGGTGGCGTTTGCGCATGGTAATCGCGCAGGACCGGCCGACCATCACCGGTTTCGATCAGGATGCCTGGAGCGCCCGTGTGTGCGGTGCGTATCCAGACTCTCGTTCGGCGATTCAGCAGATCGCGGTTCTGCGCGAGGGTCACCTCGCCCTGCTGCGCTCCCTGGACGCGGAGCAATGGGAGCTCGTCGGCATGCACGTCGAGCGCGGCCCTGAAAGCGTGCGGCTGATGTCACGCCTCTACGCCGGCCACGACCTCGTGCACCTGCGGCAGCTGGCGCGCATCCGGCAATCGATCGGGCACTGAGCGCGTGATTGTGGCCGGCGTCAGGGGGCCGGCTTCAGGAACCGCTTTTCGCGCTCGACCACGCCGTGGCGCATGACGTACTCCTCGTACCAGTGCGTGACGCCGTGCGCCTTCGTCGGCGCATGCTCGGCCTGGCTGCTCCACGCCGCGATCGCTTCCGCGCTCGCCCAGTACGAGAGAGTGATGCCGAACCCGTCGGCGCCGCGCGCGCTCTCGATGCCGAGAAAGCCGGGCTGCTGCCGGGCCAGCTCCTCCATGCGGTCGGCGCGCTCGCCGTAGCCGTTGTCCCCTTCCGTGCGCCGGGACGTGAAGATCACGACGTGGTACGGCGGCTCCGGCGTCCTTGCGGTCTCTTTCACGCGACTCTCTCGTCAGGGTGTCTTTTCTCCCATCGAGAACGCTCAAGGCCGTGTATACTAGCTAGCTCCGATGATCACCGCGCTGCTTCCTGTCATGGTGCAACAGTCTGCTGCCCCCGGGCCGAGCTGATGGCATGCGCGCGCTGATCATCGACGACGAGCCGCAGATCCGGCGCGCGGTGCAGAACGCGCTGGCCGCGGATTTCGAATCGGTCCTCGAGGCGGGCACCGGCCGCGCCGGCATCGACCTCGCCGCCGCGCAGCAGCCGGGGCTGCTCGTCCTCGACCTCGCACTTCCCGACATGGCCGGCATCGACGTCTGCCGCGAGGTGCGCCGCTGGTCCGCCGCGCCGATCATCGTGCTGTCGGCCCGTCACTCCGAGCCCGAGAAGGTGGCGCTCCTCGACGCCGGCGCCGACGACTACATCACCAAGCCGTTCAGCCCCGCCGAGCTGCGGGCCCGGGTGCGCGTGTTGCTGGGGCGATTCGATTTCGTGCACACGCTGCGCGTGCTGGTGAACCTGATCGAGAATGCCGGGAAGTATTCGCCGCCGGGCGCGCCGATCGATGTGGACGGGCGCCGCACCGGCGCCGCCATCGTCATCACCGTGGCCGATCGCAAACCGGGCGTGCCGGAGGATGAGCGGGCCCGCGTCTTCCAGCCGTACCACCGCGCCGCCGGCTCGCCCGCCGATTCGGGCAGCGCGGGCCTCGGGCTCGCCATCGCGGCCGGGCTCGCGCAGGCGCAGGGCGGCTCGCTCACCCTGGAGCCGCGGCCGGGCGGTGGCAGCATCTTCGCGCTCACGCTCCCCGCCGCCGACCTGCCGGAGCTGCCGGTCCCCCCGCCTTGACGCCGTCACCGCGGCAGGAGACAGCAGCGCGTTGAAGGAACGTTGAGGGAAACTTCATGAAGGTTTCATCAAGCGCGGAGCGACCGGCTCTAGGCTTCATGAGAGTCATCTCAGCCAGATCACCTTCACAGGGATCGAGCCATGCGACGTCACCTTACTGGTTTGCTCGTGATCCTCCTCGGCCTGGGCTGGACCGCCGCGGCTTCGGCGGAGGTTGGCCCCCCGGCCGGCACGGAACGGATTCGAGCCTACGAGTTGGCGCACGGGCTTGCGGGCAGTGCATTCACACCCGCCTTCGCGCGACAGACCGGCCTCGCCTGCAACGTCTGCCACCTGCACTATCCCGAACTGACCGCGACCGGGCGCGCCTTCAAGCTGAACGGCTATGTGTATCGCCGGGCCGACTCCGTTCAGGGCCGAAATCCCACGGGTGGCGAGAACCTGATGCTCAACCTTGTGGCCCCGCTGTCGTTCATGGTGCAAACGTCGTACACGCGCACCAGTGCCGCCCAGCCGGGCACGAAGAACGGCACGGTCTTCTTTCCCGACCAGCTCTCGATCTTCACTGGCGGCGAGATCACGTCCCATGTGGGCGGCTTCCTCCAGGTGACGTTTGACCCGCAGAGCGGCCAACTCGGCGTGGACAATGCCGACTTCCGGTACGCGGGGCACGGCACCATTGCGGGCAGGCACACCCTGTACGGCCTGAGCCTCAACAACAACCCGACGGTCCAGGACCCGTGGAACAGCACGCCCGCCTGGGGCTTCCCCTACGGCAGCTCGAGCGCCGCGCCGGCGCCCGCGGCCAGCACCCTGATCGACGGCCAGCTCGGCCAGCAGGTCGCGGGCCTTACCGCCTATACCATGTGGAACGACCGCCTCTACCTCGAGGTGGGCGGCTACTATCCCGCGCCGGTCGGCGTGGCACGTCCGATCGACACGACGGCGGCGGGCACGATCGACGGGCTCTCGCCGTACTGGCGGGTCGCGCTGCCGTTCACCGTCGGCAGCCACTCCCTGAGCGTGGGCGCATACGGCATGAACGTGAAGGTGCGTCCCGCGGGCATCACCGGCCCGACGAACCGCTTCAACGATGTGGCGCTCGACATGACGTGGCTCGCCAGCATGGGAGCGAACACATTCACGCTCGACGGCACCTGGATCCATGAATCGCAGCGCTGGGACGCGGGCGGCACGGCGAACGCGCGCAACACGCTCAACACCATGCGCTTCGACGCGATGTTCCACGTCGGGCACATGTACGCGTTCACGCTCGCGCCGTTCAGCACAAGTGGCACGGCCGATGCGCAGCTCTACGCGCCCGCCCAGATGACGGGCAGCCGCACGGGGAGCCCGAACAGCCGCGGCGTCATCGGCGAGATCGATTTCATGCCCTGGCAGAACCTGAGGTTCCAGCTCCAGTACGTCGACTACCAGAAGTTCAACGGCGCGTCGGCGGACTACGACGGATCGGGTCGCAGCGCGGCGAACAACAACACGCTGTACTTCCTCACCTGGCTGCTGTTCTGATGCGCGCCTGGGCCCTGGGCCGAGCGCGGGCGCTGGCGGGCGCCGTCCTCCTGCTGGCGCCGGGCCGCGGCGTTGCGCAGCAGGTGCATTCGGCGCCCATCGAACGATCGTGGACGCGATTGGACAGTGCGGCGCGGAAGGTAGATATCACCCTGATCGCTGGTATGAGCGGGACCAACGGCGGCATGAGCTTCAATGGCGTGACCCGCGGCGCATTGACCGTGGCCGTGCCGGTCGGCTGGCGGGTGACCTTCCATTTCGAGAATGCGGACCAGATGCTGCCGCACTCCCTGGTCGTGGTGCCCTACCCGGCGCAGGTACCGGTCAATGCCACGGCTCCGGCGTTCGCGGGCGCGACGACGCACCGGCTACAGCAGGGGCTAACGTCGGACGCGAAGGAGGCCGTGACGTTCGTACCCGACCGCCCGGGCCTCTACATGATCCTGTGCGGCGTGCCCGGACATGCCATAGCGGGCATGTGGCTCCGCCTGGAAGTAGCGCCGGCGCCCGAGCACATCGGCTTCGAGGTGACGTCGCCCTGACCCGGAACCCCGTCAGCGCCCCGGCCTCAGCGGGGAACACGGCAACCGGAGCTGCCGGTCCCTTGACGATTCCTTAGTCCCGCCCCGGGCGGCGGTCTTTGTGCGGCCTTAATGCTCCGGCCGCGACATTGCCCCCATGGCTTCCCGCTTTCGCCGCCTGCTGCTGGGTCGTCCGCGCGACCGACGGCGGTGGCTGGTCGTGGGCGGATACAGCGGGCTCGGCGTGCACGCGCTGCTGTCGGTCCAGAAGCTGTTCCCGAAGGCGTTTGATAATGTGCTGTTCGCGTCGGTCGCGGTGATCGATGCCGCGACGATGAAGGGGGTCGAGGAGGTGGACCGGCTGCGCGACCAGACCGAGGCCGACTTGCGCAAGTACGTCGCCCTCGCGCACCGGCTCGGCCTGGCGTCGGACTATCGGCTCGCCATCGGCACGGAGGTCGTGGACGAAGGGGAAAAGCTGGCGCGCGAAATGGCGCACGAGTTTCCCCGCGCGATCCTCTTTCTCGGGAATCTCGTGTTCCAGACGGAGAGCTGGTTCAACCGGCTGCTGCACAACGACACGGCCTACCGGCTGCAGCGCCGACTCCAGTTTGCCGGACTCAATGCGATGGTCCTCCCGGTCCGGGTACTAGGCGACTAGGCGACTTGGCGACTTGGCGACTTGGCGACTCAGTTGCTAGCTTCCCGGTGCCCCAGGTCCGTCGGGTAACGGCGCTCGAACCGCGTCAGGGCCCCGAAGGCAGCAGCGCTAAGGGATGTTCGTTGTCGCGGCGGGTAGCCTGGGGTACTCCCTTCCATCCTGATCGCGGAATGCCGCTGAGTTGACGGCGCGGTGACAGTCGCGCGCCATCGTCCACCATGCGTCGTGGCAGGCAGAACGATCCGTTGCCGGGCGGGCTCGAAGGAGACGTCCTGGCGTCGCTGTGGCGCCTTGGCCAGGCCACCGTCGCCGCGGTTCAGCTCGATCTCGAGGACCGCTTCGAATACGAGTATGCGTACACGACCGTGCTGACCGTCCTGCGCCGGCTGGAGCGCAAGGGCTGGGCGGCGCGATCGCGCGAGGGGCAAGCCCACATCTATGGTGCGCGTTTGGACACGACTCGCGTGCAGGCCGGCGCGCTCGATCGGCTGCGCAATAGCTTGTTCGGCGGCTCCCACGACCTGATGATCGCAATGTTGCGCGAAGATCGGTTACGGTGCCGCGGGTTGGCCGGAGAGGGATAGGGCCCGGCCGCCGAGAAACTATTCTGTAGTAGCCGCGCGCCGCGGTAACAATTTTGCGCGGCCAGCTACTACAAAATAGTTTCTCGCTTGCGGGGCCCTATCCCTCTCCGCGCAACCCGCGCCGCCCGCGCCGCGTGATCTCGCCGCTTCGCGTCGCGACTCCACGCCGGTTACCTTGCAGTCCTCATGCACGTCGCTCTCGCGCGGAAATACCGTCCCCATCGCTTCGCCGATCTCATCGGCCAGGAGCACGTCGCGCGCGCCCTCCTCGGCGCCGTGGAGCAGGGCCGTGTCGCCCACGGCTACCTCCTGTGCGGGCCGCGCGGCGTGGGCAAGACCACGGCGGCGCGCATTCTCGCCATGGCGCTGAATTGCGAGACGCGGCACGCCGGCAAGAGCACCTCGGGCGAGCCCTGCGGCACCTGCGCCTCGTGCGAGCGCATCTGGGCCGGCTCGGCGTCGCTCGACGTGGTCGAAATCGACGCCGCCAGCAACCGCGGCGTGGACGACGCCCGCGATCTGCGCGAGCGCGCCATGTACGCCGCAAGCCAGGAGGGGCGCCACAAGATCTACATCGTGGACGAAGCCCACATGCTCACCCGCGAGGCCTGGAACACGCTCCTCAAGGTGCTCGAGGAGCCGCCGCCGGGCGTCGTCTTCGTCTTCGCCACCACCGAGCCCAACAAGATCACCAACACCGCCGCGCCGGTGATGTCGCGGCTGCAGCGCTTCGACTTCCGCCGCGTGGGCCCGCATGCCATCGCCGAGCGCCTCGCGTCGGTCGCGAAGGGCGAAGGGGTTTCGATCGAGGCGGACGCCGTGGACGTCATCGCACGGGTCGCCGACGGCGGCATGCGCGATGCGCTGTCGGTGCTCGACCAGGTCACGGCCTTCGGCGGCGGCGCCATCACGGCGGCGCGGGTGCGCGAAGTCCTCGGCCTCGTCGGCGACGAAGTATTCGCCGAGCTGCTCGACATCGTCGCCGGCCGCCGCGCCGACGCCGTCTTCCCGCTGGTCGCGAAGCTGGTCGAGCACGGCGTGGACCTCGTCACCTTCGCCGATGGCGCGGGCGACCTGTGGCGCGCGGCGCTCGCCATCAAGCTCGGCGCGAAGCCCGACGGCATCAGCACGGCGCTCCAGGACATCGTGAAGACGCGCGCCGGCGACCTCGAAGCGGGCGACCTGCTGCGGATGCTGCGCGCCCTCGAGGAATCGGAAGAAACCATCCGCCGCGGCAACACGCCGCGCCTCACCATCGAGGTCCTGATGGTGCGGTGGGCGATGATGGATCGGACAATCGATATCGCGGAGCTCCTGAAGAGCGGGGGACGGGGGGACGGCGGGATCGGAGGACGGGAAAAGCGTGACGTGATCGCCGCTCCAGTGATGCGCGATGCCGCGCCCGCGGCGCGACCGGCGGCACCGCTGCCGGAAGCCCAGTCCGTCCCCCCGTCCCCCCGTCCCACTATCCCCCCGGGCGGCGCTGCGGGCCAATGGCCACAGATCCTCGACGCCCTGCGCGCCGACCGCAAGATGGTCGTCGCCGAAACGCTGACCGAGACGCGCGTCAGCGGGGTCGAGGACGACGTCCTGGTGCTCGAGCCGCAGAACGAGCACGCCAGCGCGACGATCGAGCGCTACCGTGGCGCCATCGAAGCCGCGGCATCGAAGGTCCTCGGTGCGGCGGTGAAGGTGCGGATGACCACCGAAGCCGTAGAACCGGTAACTGTGGACCGCGGACCGGAAAAGCCCGTCCCCGTCGTTTCCGCCCCCGGTCCCCGGTCCCCGGTGCCCGACGCACCCGCGCCCAGGGCCGAACGGCTATCGGTGTCCGGGGCGAGAGTCGAGCGCGCCAAGGCCATGCGCGGAAAGGACCCGGCACTGGATAGCGCCATGGATGCCATGGACTTGGAGCTCCTCGAGTAGTCGCCTTGCCCGTAGCCCTCAGGACCCCTAAGTTTCCACCAATGACCGACATACGCGCGATTCTGCAGATGAGCCAGCAGATGCAGGGACGCCTTGCTGCCATGCAGACCGAGCTGGCCTCCAAAGTCGTCACCGGCACCGCTGGCGCCGGCATGGTGGTCATCACCGCCGACGGCCGCGGCCAGGTCCGCAACGTCAAGATCGACCCCAGCGTCCTCGCGGGCGACGTGGAAATGCTCGAGGACCTCGTCCTTGCCGCGATGAACGAGGTCCAGAAACGGGCCGGCGACATCGCGCAGGAAGAGGCGAAGAAGCTCCAGAGCGCCCTGCCGTTCCCGCTGCCATTCCCGCTGTAGGCGGCAGTGTCGGCGATCGAGGAACTGGTCGCGGAGTTCGCCAAGCTCCCCGGCGTCGGACGCAAGACGGCGCAGCGACTCACGTACTTTCTGCTCAAGCAGCCGCGCGAGGAATCCGCCCGGCTGGCGCGCGCCGTCCAGGCGCTGGGCGAGCGGGTGCACGCCTGCACGCGCTGCGGGAATCTCACTGAAGCCGATCCGTGCCCGATCTGCGCCGATCCGCGCCGCGACCAGACCACCGTCTGCGTCGTCGAAGAAGCGTCCGACGTCATGGCGATCGAACGGGCGGGTGAGTATCGCGGCGTGTACCACGTGCTGGGCGGGCGGCTGAGTCCGCTCGACGGCGTGGGGCCGGAACAGCTGTCGATCGGCGCGTTGGTGCGCCGGGTGAGCAACGGCGGTGGAGTGCGGGAGTTGATCCTGGCGACCAATTCGTCGGTCGAAGGCGAAGCCACGGCGCACTACGTGGAGCGGATGGTGGAGTCCCATGGTGTTGAGGTTTCACGCCTCGCGCGCGGCTTGCCGGTAGGGAGCGAGCTGGAGTACGCGGACGGGGAAACCATCGCGCAGGCCATCAGCCTGCGCCGCCGGTCCGCGGTCCGCGGTCCGCGGTCCCCGGCATGAAGCGCCGCGTCGGCTGGTTCGTGGGCGCGATGGGTGTCGGTGCGGTGGTCGGCGCGCTGTTCGCGCAGCGCTCGATGGGACGGTGGCGCAACTCGCTGTTTTCGGCGCGCCCCTTGCGCCGGCTCGCGGCGCTCGGATACTTGAGCGGTCATCCGGGACCCGAAGCCGTGCGGGCGCTCCGGGATTACCTCGCGTGGGAAGAACATCCCGCGCTGCGGCGCCGTGCGGAAGCGATCATGCGCCGCATGGAATCGAAACTGGCCTAGGGCGGGGGCGGGATGCCGGGTGCTTCGAGCTGGTCGTTCCGGGAAGAGGATTTCAAGATCATCTCGGAACAGATGTCCGCGCTGCTGCGCGAGACGAACGTGAAGAGCCTGCTCCTGGTCGACCGCGCGGGCCAGGTGGTGGCGAACGTCGGCGATGCGCCGACCTTCGACCCCCAGGCGTTCGCGTCGCTCACCGCCGCCGACTTCAGCGCCAACGACCAGCTCGCCAAGATGATCGGCGAGCACGAGTTCAGCTCGCTGTTCCACCAGGGCGAGAAGGAATCGATGTACCTCGCCGACGTCGCGCACCGCGTCATCCTGGTCGCGCTGTTCGACAACCGCACCACCCTCGGCATGGTCCGCCTGAAGATGAAGGCGACCGTCGAGTCGTTGACCAAGACGTTCGAGGACATGTTCACCCGCGGCGACAGTGGCGCCGCACCCAAGCTCGAAGGATTCGGCAGCCAGGAAGCCGAGGACGAAATTGACAAGCTTTTCGGATAAGGATCCCGCGCCATGTCGATGATCAACTACGCCTCGCGCGAGATCAACTGCAAACTGGTCTATTACGGACCGGGTCTCGGCGGGAAGACGACGAACCTCGAGCACGTGTACGGGAAGGTGAATCCCAACGCGCGGGGCAAGCTCATCTCGCTCGCCACCGAAACCGAGCGGACGCTCTTCTTCGACTTCCTCCCCGTCGACCTCGGCACGGTGCGCGGCTTCAAGACCCGCTTCCACCTCTACACGGTGCCCGGCCAGGTCTACTACAACGCCTCGCGCAAGCTCATCCTCAAGGGCGTCGACGGCGTGGTCTTCGTCGCCGATAGCCAGCTCGAGCGGATGGAAGCCAACATCGAGTCGATGCAGAACCTGTACGACAACATGGCCGAGTACGGGTACGACCTCACCCGCATCCCGTTCGTGATCCAGTACAACAAGCGCGACCTGCCCAACGCGTCGCCGCTCAAGGATCTCCAGGCGTCGCTGAATCCCGGCTGGCAGCAGACCGACGCGGCGCGGCAGAAGCCGCTGCCCGATCCCGCCATCCCGGGCGACTTCCTGGTGCAGCAGCTGCCGACGGGCGAGTGGGTCGAGCGCGCGCCGATTCACGAGGCCGTCGCGGTCACCGGCGACGGCGTCTTCGAGACCCTCAAGACCGTCAGCAAGCTCGTCCTGAAGTCGCTGGGGTAGGCTGGGCTCCATGTGGACCCTACCGAACATCCTGTCGGTCGCGCGGATCTGCCTCGCGCCCGTCATCGCCCTGCTCCCGTTCATCAACGGCTCGGGCCCCAAGATCGCCGCCTTCTTCATCTTTCTGGTCGCCGCGATCAGTGACATCTTCGACGGCTGGTACGCGCGCAACCACAACGCCATCTCCGACATCGGCAAGCTCCTCGACCCCATCGCCGACAAGCTGGTCCTCTTCGCCACGCTGGTGCCGATCTTCTGGCTCACGCG
>JAYTEN010000224.1:0-2329 GCA_043735145.1 Gemmatimonadota bacterium
CTGATCGCGCTGCATAACGTGTTCGCGCACCTGGCCCGCGACGGGAAGGCGCCGCGGTGAATGCGTGACACCACCCCGGCAGCTCTGGAGCTTCAAGCCGACGCGATACGGCGCACGGCGCCGATCCAGCGCCTGAGCCATCGGTACCCGCGCATCCTCGGGTTGGCCCGCTGGCTGAGCTGCGTCGTATTACTGACATCCTGCCGTACGGCGGCGCCCACCACGGGGGACGACCAGATCGCGCGGCAATTCGATCGCCGCGAGGTGCGCATCCGGATGCGGGACAGCGCCGAGCTGTTCACGGTTATCCTGACGCCGAAGAACGCCAACGGTTCGCTCCCCTTCATTCTCTCGCGCACCCCGTACGGCACCGCGGGCTGGGGCGGCACCAGCCGGATCACGTACGGCTTCCAGGAGTTGATGAAGGAAGGCTACATCTTCGTCTTCCAGGACATCCGCGGACGCTTTCAGTCCCGGGGCACCTTCGTGATGAACCGCCCCCCGTGCGCTCAGCGGGGTGCCGGCTGCGTGGACGAAGCGACCGACACATGGGATACGGTCGAGTGGCTGCTGCATAACGTTCCGAACAACAACGGACGCGTCGGGCAGCTAGGCATTTCGTATCCGGGGTGGCTGGCCAATGCGACCGCCTTCGAGCCGCACCCCGCCATCAAGGCGCTCAGTCCGCAGGCCACGATGGGCGATGTCTGGATGGGCGACGACTTCTTTCACCAGGGCGCGTTCCGGCTGAGCTACGGGCTGGAGTACGCGTGGGACATGGAAGCCAGCCCGGACCAGAGCAAGCCGCCCACGCCCGGCCGCTACGACACCTACGACTGGTACCTGTCGTTTCCGACGCTCTCGGCGCTGAGTGCCGCGGTCGGCGCGAACGCCTGGCCCACGTGGCGCCTGTTCGCGACCCATCCAGCCTATGACTCGGTGTGGAGCTCCCGCGCCATTCCGCGGCGCCTGACGAGCGCACCGGTGCCGACGCTCAACGTCGGCGGGTTCTGGGACCAGGAAGACATCTACGGCACGGCGCACGCCTACGCCGCGATGGAAGCCGGCGATTCCGCGCACCGGGACTATCTCGTGATCGGCCCGTGGTATCACGGCCAGTGGTTCCTCGAGGCAGGGGACTCGCTCGGCGCGGTACGGTTCGGGAGCGCGACCGGCGAGACCTACCGCCGCGACATCGAGGCGCCGTGGTTCGCGTACTGGCTCAAGGACAAGGGCGACGGCCGCTTCCCGGAGGCGCGGGTGTTCGACGCCGGCGCGCGGCAGTGGCGCAGCTTCGATGCCTGGCCAGCGCCCACGGCAACCACGCGGAACCTGTATTTCCTGGACGGCGGGCGACTCGCGTTCGATCCACCGGCCGGCGCCGGGGGCTCCGACCAGTTCGTCAGCGATCCGGCGCATCCGGTGCCGTACCGGCGCCGGCCGATCGAGTGGACCTACGATCCACGCGGATCCAACTGGGACACCTGGATGACCGAGGACCAGCGGTTCGCGGACAGCCGGCCCGACGTGCTGGTCTGGCAGACCGGGCCGCTCGCCGGGGACGTCACGCTCGCCGGCTCCATCGTCGCGAAGCTGTTCGCGTCCACCACCGGCAGCGACGCCGACTGGGTCGTGAAGCTGATCGACGTGTACCCCGATTCGATCGCGGACCGCCCCCGCATGGGCGGCTTCGAGCTCATGGTCGTGGGAGAGATCATGCGGGGACGATATTGGCGGGGCTGGGACCGTTCAACGCCGATACCCGCCAACACGGTGACGCCGTTCACGGTCGACCTGCATCAGCAGGCATACACCTTCCAGCGCGGGCACCGGATCATGGTGCAGGTGCAGAGCACCTGGTTCCCGGTTCATGACCGGAATCCGCAGACATTCGTGCCGAACATCTTCGAGGCACGCGCCCAGGACTACCGAGCGCAGACACATCGGGTGTACCGGACGGCGCGCTATCCCTCGCACCTCGCCCTGGATGTGCTGCCATAGGGGACCGGGATGCCGGCGGGGGAGGGCGCCCGGAT
This sequence comes from Gemmatimonadota bacterium, assembly GCA_043735145.1. Lineage (GTDB taxonomy): Bacteria > Gemmatimonadota > Gemmatimonadetes > Gemmatimonadales > JACORV01 > DASXPG01. Next base: position 2,037 of record JAYTEN010000224.1, read on the forward strand.
GCGCCGCCCGCCTAGCTCTCGCGACGGATGCCTCGTATCTTCTTTCAGCTTATCATCTTACCCTTGCCATACTGAGGACTTACCTGAGCGACGCCGCGCAGCGTCTGTCGGCCGCATTGGCCGACCGTTATGTCATCGAGCGGGAGCTCGGGCAGGGCGGCATGGCGACCGTCTACCTGGCGCACGACCTGCGGCACGACCGCCGCGTGGCGGTGAAGGTGCTGCGGCCGGAGCTCAGCGCGATCCTGGGCGGCGAGCGGTTCCTGCACGAGATCAAGACCACCGCGAACCTC
>JAYTEN010000225.1:0-6053 GCA_043735145.1 Gemmatimonadota bacterium
GTGGACCTCGGCATCGGGCAGGCACGCAAGGCGGGGCTCTCGGCCACCGACGTGCTGAACACGCGGGACGTGGAAGGGTTTCTGAGGCATGGCCAGAGCAGACGCCGGTAAGACGCGCAAGAAGTCGCCAGGTCGCCAAGTCGCCAAGTCGCCCAGACCGAAGACCAGGGCAAAGCGCGGCGTTCCGGTTGCGTCTGCGCGAATCGGCGCGATCATCGCGCGGCTCAAGCGCGCGTACCCCGACGCGAAGTGCGCGCTCGACCACCAGAACCCGCTCCAGCTCCTCGTCGCGACCATTCTCTCGGCCCAGTGCACCGACGTGCGCGTGAACATCGTGACGAAGGAATTGTTCAAGAAGTACCGGACGGCGAGGGCGTTTGCGAACGCCAGGCCGGAGGAGTTCGAACAGGCCATCCGCAGCACCGGCTTTTTCCGCAACAAGACGAAGAGCGTGCTCGGCATGGCCAACGCGCTGCTCGACAAGCACGGCGGCGAGGTGCCCGACACCATGGACGAGCTGACGCCGCTGCCCGGCGTCGGCCGCAAGACCGCGAACGTGGTCCTCGGCAACGCGTTCGGAAAGAACGAGGGCGTCGTGGTCGACACGCATGTCCGCCGCCTCTCGAAGCTGCTCGGCCTCACGAAACACACCGACCCGGTGAAGATCGAGCAGGACTTGATAAAGCTGGTGCCACGCGGGGAATGGACGCTCTTCTCTCATCTGCTGATCATGCACGGACGCGCGGTGTGTATCGCGAACCGCCCGAAGCACGAGCAGTGCGTTGTGTGTGATCTCTGTCCCGCGTGTCCCCTCGCATGACCAACCGACTCGACGGCGAGGCATCGGCCTACCTCAACTCCGCGGCCCACCAGCCGGTGCACTGGCATCCCTGGGGCGACGCGGCGTTCGCCGCGGCCAGAGCCGGCGGCAAGCCGATCCTCCTCGACATCGGCGCGGTGTGGTGCCACTGGTGCCACGTGATGGACGGCGAGTCGTACGAGGACGCGGCGCTCGCCGAATTCCTCAACGCGAACTTTGTCTGCGTGAAGGTGGACCGCGACGAGCGGCCCGACGTGGACGCGCGCTACCAGCGCGCGGTGCAGGCGCTCACCGGGCAGGGCGGTTGGCCGCTGACCGCCTTCCTCACCGAGACGGGCGACGTCTTCTACGGCGGCACCTACTTCCCGCCCGACGGCCGCTTCGGGCGTCCCGGATTCCGCAGCGTGCTGGAGCGGGTGCTCGACATCTTCCGCGGGCAGCGAGAGAAGATCGACGCGACCGCCGTCGAGCTGCGCGGGCACGTCGCCACCATGCTGAGCGAGGCGAAGCCGGGGCCGCTGACGGCGGATATTCTCTCGTCAGGCGCCGAGCAGATGGCGCGACTGTTCGACTGGCGGTACGGCGGCTTCGGCACCGCCCCCAAATTTCCGCACCCCTCGGCGGTCGAGTTCCTCATCGCCGGCTGGTGGGACACCGGCGCGCCGTGGATGCGCGAGATCGCCGAGCGCACGCTTGCGGGGATGGCGCGCGGCGGGATGTACGACCAGGTGGGCGGAGGCTTCCATCGCTACTCGGTGGATGAGCGCTGGTGCGTGCCGCATTTCGAGAAAATGTCGTACGACAACGCGGAGCTGTTGCGCGCGTACGTGCACGGCTACGCCGCCTTCGGTACGCCGCTCCTGCGCGAGACCGCCGCGGGGATCGTGTCGTGGAATCTCGAGGTGATGTGCGACCTGGCGCGCGGCGGGTTCGCCGCCTCGCAGGACGCCGACGTCGGCTTGGGCGACGACGGCGACTACTTCACCTGGACGAACGACGAGGCGCGCGAGGTGCTCGACGACGCGGAGTGGGATGTCGCCCACCGCCGGTGGGACATCTACCCCGACGGGGAGATGCACCACAATCCGAGGAAGAACGTGCTGTGGGTGGCGAGGTCGGTCGAAGCGTTGAGCGAGGAGCTGCAAGGGAGGCTGAAGCTCGAAGGCGAGAGTGGCGCCGAGGCGCAAGCATCAAGGGTACGTGATCTGATTGAAAGCGCGCGGGCGAAGCTCAGGGCCGCGCGCGACACTCGTAAGGCGCCCTTCGTCGATCGCTCCGTCTACGTCTCCTGGAACGCGATGATGGGCGACGCCTTCCTCGAGGCCGGCGCGATTCTCGAGCGGCCCGACTGCACCGCCTTCGCGCTGAAAACCCTCGAGCTGCTCTGGACCGACGGCTTCGTGCCCGGCAGCGGCATGATGCATCGCGTCCCGGTCCCCGGTCCTCGGTCCCCGGTCCTCGGTCCATGGCTGCTCGACGACCAGGTCCAATCCGCTTTCGCGATGCTGACCGCCTTCGAGCACACCGGTGACGGCAAGTGGCTCGACCGCGCGCGCGAGCTCACCGACATGGCGCTCGCCTTCTACTGGGACGACGCCGAGGGGGGGTTCTTCGACGCGCGCGAGCAGACGGGCGGATTCCTCGACACCCGCAGCAAGCCGATCCAGGACGCCCCGACCAGCTCCGCGAACTCCGTCGCCGCGTTCGTACTGCTGCGCCTGGCGGTGCTGGCCGAAGAGCCGAAGTACACCGAGAAAGCCGAACGGCTGCTGACCGCATTCGCGGGCCGAGCGACCGAACTCGGCATTCACGGCAGCACTTATCTCCGTGCGCTGGATTGGTTTATCAAACAGGAGTCCAAAGTAGTAGTATTTGAAACTACTAATAGCAGTGACTTCGTCGCCACGGCACTTCGCGCCTATCGGCCCCGTAAGGTCGTCGTCTGCGCCAAGGCCTCGCCGGTGCCGGGAATGCCCGCGCCCGTGGCGCTGGTTTGCGCCGGATCCGCGTGCGCCGCGCCGGTCACCACCGCCGACGCGCTGCGCGAGACGCTGGAATCCTTTGCGCGGCCACGGTAGGATTCCTGATGATGCTAGATGCCGCCAAGAAGCAGCTCGGCGATGAGATCGAGCGGCTCAACCACGAATTGAACGTCACCCTCCCTGAGGCCTTCAGGAAGGCCGTAGCGCAGGGCGACCTGAAGGAAAACGGCGACTACCACGCGGCCAAGGAGCGGCAGGGGTTCATCACCATGCGCCTCAGCCACCTGCGCCAGCGCCTCGCCAAGATCAACTCGATCGACCTGTCCAGGATCCCGACCGACAGCGCCGGCCTCGGCTCCAAGGTCGTGGTCCAGGACCAGGGATCAAAGGAAAAGGAGAACTACGAGATCGTCGTGCCGGATTCCATGGACCTCGACGATCCCACCCAGATTTCCATTGCCTCACCGCTGGGCCGCGCCATGGTCGAGAAGAAGGTCGGCGACACCATTCTCGTACAGCTGCCCGGCCGGGTGCGCAAGCTGAAGATCCTCGAGCTCATCACTTTTCATCAACAACACGCGGACCTCGGGTCCGACTGACGGGGAGTTTTTTCGTGGCTACCAAGCGCTTCAAGTTCGAAACCGCCCAGGGTGACTTCGAGGGTGAGTTGTACCCCAAGGACGCTCCCGGCACCGTCGCCAACTTCGAGAAGCTCGCCAACAGCGGCTTCTACGACGGCACCCGCTTTCATCGCGTGATCGACAACTTCGTCGCCCAGGGCGGCGATCCGCTGTCGAAGGACCCGAAGAATCCGCGCGTCGGCACCGGCGGTCCCGGCTACCAGATCAAGTGCGAGACCAAGGGCAACCCCCACAAGCACGAGCCGGGATCGCTCTCGATGGCGCACGCGGGCAAGGACACCGGCGGCTCGCAGTTCTTCGTCTCCCACGGCAAGCTGCCGCACCTCGACGGCGTGCACACCGTCTTCGGCAAGGTGGACACCAACCTGCCCAACATCTACAAGCTCAAGCAGGGCGACGAGATCAAGAGCGTGCGCATCACGGACGCGCCGTGAACATCGCGCTCGCCGTGGCCTGCGACCATGCGTTGATCGACCAGGCGGGCAAGCTCTCGGTGATCGGAATTTTCGAGCGGATCTGGGTCGAGCGGTTTCCGGCGGTCCATCCACGGCTGCACCTGGTGCTGCGGCTCAAGGGCCGGCGCACCGAGATCGGCGACCACCCGGTGACGATCGTGCTGCTCGATCCCGACGGCCGCGAAGTGCTGCGCGGCGACGGCGCCGTGCAGATCGGCGAGCCGCCGGCCGGCATCACCGAAGTCGAAGCGGGCGCGGTGCTCGCCTTCGACGTGCCCCTCGACCGCCCCGGCACCTACACCTTCGACATCGCAGTCGACGGCGAGCGCGCTGCAACGGTACCGGTTGCCGTCACCCTGATGCCTAACGCGACTCAAAGCGCGCGCTAAAAAAGGGGGAAGGGGGAAGGGGGAAGGGGGAACCCGTTTCCGATCCTTTCCCATCCCCCTTCCCCCTTCCCCCTTCCCCCTTTTCAGGTAACAGGCATGGACCGTCAGTCGGCACTCAGTCTCGTCCACGAATACACCCGGAACGAAGCATTGAGGAAGCATATGTACGCGGTCGAAGCCGCGATGCGAGCGTACGCGCGCAAGTTCGGCGAGAACGAGGACGAGTGGGGCGTGGTCGGCCTGCTCCATGACTTCGACTACGAGCGCTTCCCCAACGACGCCCACTCGGCTGCCGACGAGCACCCCGCCGAGGGGGTGCGGATCCTCGCGTCGAAGGGATATCCGGAGCACTTGCAACGCGCGATCATGGGTCACGCATCCTACAGCGGGGTACCGCGCGATACGCCCGTCGCGAAGACCCTCTTCGCGGTGGATGAGCTGTGCGGATTTCTCGTCGCCTGCGCCCTGGTGCGCCCCAGCCGGAGCCTGGCCGATCTCGAGGTGAGCTCGGTCAAGAAGAAGCTCAAGGACAAGGCCTTCGCCCGTGGCGTCAGCCGCGAAGACATCCGGGTCGGCATCGAGGAGATGGGCGTGGACCTCGACCAGCACATCCAGTTCCTGCTCGAAGCGCTGCGGCCCGTTGAGCGCGAGCTTGGCCTCGGCGCCGCCACCTAACCCCAAGTCCCGCAAGGGACTTCAACGTCCGGACCCCGCCCCGCGTATTCCGTACAGCGAGATGGATGACGGCTCACTCTCGGCGCGTTCGGCCGCCGGGGACCGGGACGCCTTTGGCGCCCTGATTCTGCGCCACCAGGCGCAGGTACGGCGGGTCTGCCGCGCCGTCACGCTCGACGACCACGACGCCGACGACGCCGCGCAGGACGCATTCCTGTCGGCGCTCGACCGCATCGAGACCTACGACCGGGGACGGCCGTTCGGCCCCTGGCTGATGCGGATCGCCACCAACGCGGCGATCGACCTGCTGCGCCGCCGGAACGTGCGGCGGACCGAGGCGCTCGATGAGGCCTTCGCGGGCAATACCGACTCGCCCGCGCGCGACGCCGAGCGCGCCGAGCTGCGCTTCCGGATTCAGCAGGCGCTGGCCGCGCTGCCCGAACGGCAGCGGGCCGCGGTGACCCTCTTCGACCTCGAGGGATACGCCCACGCGGAAATCGCCGCGGTGCTGGGCATCCCGGAAGGCACCGTGCGGTCGGATGTGTTTCACGCGCGGCGCAAGCTGCGTGATGCGCTCGGGGTGTACGCCCCGGCGCCTGACGAACTGGAGGAGTAGATGAACGAAGAGTTGCGGAAGGCCCTGACGCCCGACGACGACGGCCGCGCCTTCACCGACGCGGTGATGCTGCGCGCCGCCGGTGCCCTGCACCGCCGCCGCACCGCCGCCGGCGGCGCCCAGCCCGCGTGGGACTGGCTGGCGTCATGGGCGCGGCCCTGGGTGGTCGCGTCGCTGATCGCCATCGCCCTCATCACCATGATTCCGTTTCGCGCCTCGCCCCACCCGCCGCGCACGGCGTCCGCCGCGTCGGCCGATAGTGAAGCCATGGTCGCCTCCCTGCTGCCCGCCGACATGGCGCTGGCAACGGCGACCGAAGCCATTCAGGAGCGCTGAGCATGTTCCCGAACTCGAAGATCAAGGCGATCGGCCTGCTCGTCGCCGTCGCCGCACTGGGATTCGCCGCGGGCGCCGCGACGATGGGCCGCGCCGAGACACCGGCGCCCATCGACTGGCGCGAGCGCTGTAGCTACTC
>JAYTEN010000226.1:0-2756 GCA_043735145.1 Gemmatimonadota bacterium
GCACTGATCGCCGGTCGCATGGTGGACGCGCCGCCGCGCCGCGGCCACACCGGCCGGCTGCTCGACGACCGGAACCTGCGACTGAAAAAACTCGGGGAAGAGGCCGCGGAGCTCGCCGTGGCCTGCGCCGACGCCGATCCCGCGCGGGCGGCGTCGGAAGCGGCCGATCTCCTGTACCACATGATGGTGGCGCTGCGCGCGGCCGGCGCGTCGTGGTCGCAGGTCCGGGGCATCCTGGCCGAGCGGCGGCGGTAGACGGGACAGAGTCGCGGGGCGTTTGCCGACCGGCTAACGTCCATGGTCTGCGTCTCCCGTCTTCGGAGCTGCCATGGATCGCACACCGCTTTTGCTCGCCCTGGGAATCATGACTCTATCCGCGATCACCGACGCCGAAGCTCAGTCACCCGGCGCGCCGATGCCCCCCGTCGCCGAGCGGCGGCCCCACGTGGACACGCTCTTCGGCGACGTCCGCCCCGACGACTACTTCTGGCTGCGCAACAAGCCCGACCCCGCCGTGCGCGCGTACCTCGAGGCCGAGAACGCCTATGCCGAGCAGATGATGGCGCCCGAGGCCGGACTGCGGGAAACGCTGTACCGGGAAATGCTGGGGCGGATCAAGCAGACCGACCTCTCGGTGCCCTACGCCGAGCGCGGCTGGCTCTACTACACGCGCACCGTCGAGGGTCAGCAGTATCCCATCTGGTGCCGCAAGCGCCCGGCGCCCGGCGCGGCCGAAGAAATCCTGGTGGACCTGAACGCCCTTGCCGTCGGGAAGACCTTCGCCGGCCTCGGCGATTTCGCGGTGAGCGAGGACGGCAACTACCTCGCCTACACGCTCGACACCAACGGTTTCCGCCAGTACACGCTCGCGATCAAGGACCTGCGCACCGGCCACGTCCTGGGCGATGCCGCGTGGCCCGTGACGTCGGTGGCGTGGGCCGACGACAATCGCACGCTTTTCTATACGCTCGAAGACCCGACCACCAAGCGCTCCAATCGCCTCTACCGCCACACCCTCGGCTCGGCGCACGACACGCTGCTGTACGAGGAGGCCGACGAGCGTTTCAGCGTCGGCGTCTCGCGCACCCGCAGCGGCGGATATCTCGGGCTTGATATCGGCAGCCTGACGACCTCGGAGGTGCGCGTCCTGCCGGCCTCGCAGCCCGGGGGAGCCTGGCGACTGATTTCGGCACGCCGCCAGGACCGCCAATATTTCGTCGATCACCGCGGCGACCGGTTCTGGATCCGCGTGAACGACCGCGGCCGCAACTTCCGCCTGGTCACGGCACCGGTCGCGAATCCCGACGAGTCGCAGTGGCACGAGGAGGTCGCCCACGACCCAGCGGTGATGCTGTCGGATCTCGATCTGTTCGCGAATTACCTGGTGCTGTCCACGCGCCGCGACGGGCTCCAGCAGCTGCGCGTCCGCAATTTTGCCACCGGCGCCACCCACGAGATCGCATTCCCCGAGCCGGTCTATAGCGCCTTCGCCTCGACCAACCGTGAGTGGAACACTCGCACGTTCCGCTACTCGTATCAGTCTTTTGTCACTCCGTCTTCGGTTTATGACTACGACATGGACAGCCGCCACGCGACGCTGCTCAAGCAGACCGAAGTGCTCGGCGGGTATGATCCGTCGCAGTATGTCTCCGAGCGCGTCTTCGCCACCGCAGCCGACGGCGTGCGGGTGCCGATCTCCCTGGTGTACCGGCGCGACGTCCCGCGCGACGGCCGCGCGCCGATGCTGCTCACGGCGTACGGTTCGTACGGCTCCTCGAGCGCCGTCACTTTCTCGTCCAGCCGGCTGAGCCTCCTCGACCGCGGCGCCGTGGTCGCGGTGGCGCACATCCGCGGCGGCGGCGAGATGGGCAAGACCTGGCACGACGACGGCCGCATGCTGCACAAGATGAACACCTTCACCGATTTCATCGCCAGCGCCGAGCACCTCATTGCCGCGCGCTACACCAACGCGCAGCGCCTGGCGATCTCGGGCGGCAGCGCGGGCGGCCTGCTGATGGGCGCCGTCGCCAACCTGCGGCCCGATCTCTTCAAGGCCGTGGTCGCCAACGTGCCCTTCGTGGACGTGATCAACACCATGATGGACAGCACGCTGCCGCTGACGGTGGGGGAGTTCGAGGAGTGGGGCAACCCGCGGATCGAGGCCGAGTACCGGTACATCCGCCAGTACTCGCCCTACGACAACCTGGCGGCGCGCGAGTATCCAGCGATGCTGGTCACGACGTCATTCAACGACAGCCAGGTGCTCTACCACGAGCCGGCGAAGTACGTCGCGCGGATGCGCGCGTTGCGCACCGGCCACAACCTGCTGGCGCTGGTCACCAACATGGGCGCCGGCCACGGCGGCGCATCAGGACGGTACGACCGGCTGCGCGAGATCGCGCGCGACTATGCCTTCATGCTCTCACAGATTGGCGCGGCGGGCGCGCCAACCCCGTAACGACAACCGCAGGGGCGGGCCTTGCCGCCCCTACGAACCCTGGATACCATCGATTAACGTTGATCATGACCAATCGCATGGCCGCTTCCGGACACCGCGCGTCGCCGGGCGCGCTTCCGCGCCTCCTTCGGCGGTCCGTGTTGTCACTCATCCTTGCCGCCTGCGCCACGGAGCCATCGGTGCCGACCATCGAAGGAACGACCTTCGCCCCGTCACTCGGCGTGGACCTCGCCGCCAGCACGAAAACCGCGTCGGGCATGTACTACCGCGACGTCACCGTCGGCGGCGGCGCGCTGCT
>JAYTEN010000227.1:0-3372 GCA_043735145.1 Gemmatimonadota bacterium
CCAGCTGCGAATGGATCGCGTCCATGATCTCGGAGCCCTTGAACGGCTTGCCGTTCACCTTGCTCAGTCCCTGGGCGGGCACCAGATACTCGGCCCGCAGCAGCTGCACCAGCTGCCCGTTATTCATCTCCGGCACCACGACCTTCTCGAACCCCCGCAGCAGCGTGCCCAGGTTCTTCGGGAACGGATGCATATACCGGATGTGCAGGTGCGAGACGTCGAGTCCTTCGGCGCGCGCCTGGCGCACCGCCTGCTGGATCGGGCCGTAGGTCGAACCCCAGCCCACCACGACCAGTGTGCCCGAAGTCGGTCCCAGCGCCACCTGCTGAAGCGGGATGTCGTTCGCGATGCCCGCGATCTTTGCGGCGCGCACGTCGGTCATCTTCTGGTGGTTCTCGGGGTCGTACGAGATGTGCCCCGTGTCGTAGGAGCGCTCGATGCCGCCGACCCGGTGCTCGAGTCCCGGCGTGCCCGGCAGCGCCCACACTCGCGCCAGCGTTTCCGGATTGCGCAGAAAGGGATGGAAGCCCGCGGGATCGGTGCGGTGCGTGACCGGAAACTTCGGCAGCTTGTCGGCGTCGGGCACCAGCCACGGCTCGGCCGCATTGGCGAGGAATCCGTCGCTGAGAATGATCACCGGCGTCATGTACGTCACCGCGAGGCGCACCGCCTCGATGGCGACGTCGAAGCAGTCCGACGGCGTTGACGCCGAAATCACCGGCAGCGGCGAGTCGGCATTGCGGCCGTGCACGGCCTGGAAGAGATCCGACTGCTCGGTCTTGGTCGGCATCCCGGTCGAGGGACCCGCGCGCTGCACGTTCACGACGATGAGCGGCAACTCGATGCCGATGGCGAGGCCGAGGGCCTCGGTCTTCAGCGCGATGCCCGGGCCCGAGCTCGACGTGACGCCGAGGGCGCCGGTCCACGACGCGCCGATCGCCGCGCAGATCGCCGCGATTTCGTCTTCGGCCTGGAACGTCACCACGCCGTACTGCTTGAAGCCCGCCATCGCATGGAGCAGCGAGCTCGCCGGCGTGATGGGATAGCCCGAGAAGACCAGCTTCTCGAGTCCCGCGGCCTTGAGGCCCGCCAGCAACCCGAAGGCCAGCGCGTCGGCGCCGCTGATGGTGCGGTACACGCCCGGCGCGGCGACGGCCTTCGCCACGCTGTACGAATGGACTTCGCGCCCCAGCTCGGCGGTCTCGCCAAAGGCGTGGCCCGCATTGAGGGCCGCGATGTTCGAGTTCGCGATCTCGGGCCGCTTGGCGAATTTGCTCGCGATGCCTTCGATGGTCGCCTGGCGGTCGCGGCCATACATCCACAGCATCAGCCCCAGCGCCCACATGTTGCGGGTGCGCAGGGCTTCCTTCTGGCCGAGGCCGAAGGGCTTCACCGCTTCGAGGGACTGCTTGGTGATATCGAGCTTGAGGACCTGGTACTTCGCCAGCGACTCGTCGTCGAGCGGGTTGTTCTTGTAGCCGGCCTTCTGAAGATTCCGTTCGTTGAACGCGCCCGAGTCCACGACGACGAGGCCACCCGGCCGCAGGTCGCGCAGGTTGGTCGTCAGCGCGGCGGGATTCATCGCCACGAGCACGTCGAGCTCGTCGCCCGGCGTCAGGACGTCGGTCGAGCCGAAGTGGATCTGGAAGGCCGAGACGCCGAAGGTCGTGCCGACCGGCGCGCGAATCTCGGCGGGAAAGTCCGGGAACGTGGTCAGGTCGTTGCCCGCGAGGGCGGTCTCGACCGTGAACTGCGACCCGGTGACCTGCATGCCGTCGCCGGAATCGCCGGCGAAGCGGATGACCACGGAATCGCGGGATTCCCTGGACGGCGGAGCTGCGGTTGTAGTTGTCATTTTCCTTGCTGGAAGCTACCAAAGCGGGGGGTGGCGGGCTAGCCTTCCTTGATGAGGTTTTATTCATGACGCCGTGGGTGATGTGCCTGATTGGCGCGAACGTGCTGGTGTTCCTCGTGGCACCGCCGAACTCGCCGCTGTTCGAGAACCTGGCGCTGGTTCCGGCGTGGCTTCCGGCGCACCCGTGGACTGCCATTTCGTACATGTTCCTGCACGCCAACACGCAGCACATCTTCTTCAACATGCTGAGCCTGTACATGTTCGGCCCGCCGGTCGAGGCGAGGCTCGGGGGCCGCCGCTTCGGGACGCTCTATTTCGTGAGCGGCGTTTCGGGCGCGTTGCTGTCCGTGCTGACGTCGCCCGCGGGCGTGGTGGGCGCATCGGGTGCGGTCTTCGGCGTTATGCTCGGCTTTGCCTGGTACTGGCCGCGGCAGCAGATCTTCGTCTTCGGCGTGCTGCCGGTCGAGGCGCGCTGGCTGATCGTGATCTTCACGCTGACGTCGTTGTTCGGCATCGGCGGTGGCATCGCGCACTTTGCGCACCTGGGCGGATTCATCGGGGCGTGGCTCTACCTGAAGTGGATCGGCAACCGTCCCGCCGCGGCGGCCGCGTCGTGGAAGAAGCGGCTGGCGCCAGCGGTTCCGGCCGGGATCAATCCGGTGGATCGATGGCGGAGGGTCAACGCGGCGGCACTGCACCCGGTCAATCGCGAGGAGTACGAGCGGGTGATGAAGAAGGTCGACACCGACGGGTCCGGCTCGCTGAACGCCAGCGAGCGCGAGTTCCTGGATCGTTTCTCACAGATCATGTAGGGGCGGCCCCTGTGGCCGCCCTCTTTCTTACGGCACGACAATCAATTTTCCCGTCGTTCCGCGACCCTCAAGATCGCGGTGCGCCGACGCGACGTCGCCGAGCGCGTACTCCTTGTAGATCCGCACCTCCAGCTTACCCGCAGCGATCCACCCCAGCACCTCGGCCGCGCGCGACATCAGCTCCTCGCGCGTCGCGATGTAGTCGTTCAGCCTTGGCCGCGTCACGTACTTCGAGCCGGCGCTCAGCCGCAGCGGATCGAAGGACGGGACCGGCCCGCTCGCGTTGCCGAACAACACCAGCATGCCGCGCGGCGCCACGCTCGCGAGGCTGGCCTCCCAGGTGTCCTTCCCCACGCCGTCGTAGACCACGTGGCAGAGTTTCCCGTCGGTTGCGCGCCGCACCTCGGCCGCCACGTCCGCCTGACGATAGGCGATGACCACGTCGGCGCCGTGCTCGCGCGCGATGGCGAGCTTCTGCTCGCTCCCCGCCGTGGCGATGACGCGCGCGCCGCACCGCTTCGCGATCTGCACCAGGAGCCCGCCGACGCCGCCGGCCGCCGCGTGCACCAGGCAGGTATCGCCGGGTTTCAGGGCATAGGTGGAGCGCGCGAGATACTGCGCCGTCATTCCCTGCAGCATCGCGGCGGCGGCCTGTTTCGTGGTGACGCCGTCGGGCACCGGCACCAGCCGGTCGGCCGGCAGCAC
>JAYTEN010000228.1:0-6227 GCA_043735145.1 Gemmatimonadota bacterium
CCCAGCAGCGACGCAATCACGCCGTCGGCGTAGGCGCTGATCTGGTTGGCGCCGCGTCCCACCATCGCGGGCCAGAAGTTGCGCACGACGGTGCGGACTTCGGGCGTGGTGGTGCGCACCGCGAGCCGGAAGCCGCGCAGCAGCGTGAAGACCATCGGCAGCTGCACCAGCACCTGGAGGAGGCTGCCCGCCACCGCGGCCCAGGCGATGACGACGATCAGGCCCTCGGGATTCTCGGTCCGGGCGCCCCCCAGCGCCGCGGCGATGATGGTGAGGTTCCACATCACCGGCGCCGCGTACGAGAGAAAGAACTTGCGGTGGCTGTTCAGCACGCCGAGGCACCACGCCGACATCACCAGCAGGCCGGTCGCCGGAAAGAGGATGCGCACCAGCGTGATGGTGAGCATCCGCTTGTGGCCTTCGTAGCCCGGGACCAGCGTGTTCACGAACAGCGGCGTGAAGACGACGCCGGCCAGCACGATGACCGACACCAGGAATCCCAGCAGGCCGAGCACCGCCCCGGCCACCTTCCCCGCCTCTTCTTCCTTGCCCTCGCCGAGCAGGCGCGCGTAGACCGGGACGAACGACGCCGACAGCACCCCCTCGCCGAAGAGATTCTGCAGCAGGTTGGGAATGCGGAGGGACTGGGTGAGGATGTCGGCTTCGTCGCCCTGTCCCAGGTAGTGGGCGAAGACGCGGAGCCTGACGAGTCCGGCGAGCCGGCTGAGGAGGATGCCGGCACCAACGAGGAAGGCCCCTCGCCCGCTGGACCGGGCCACGGCTAGTCCTTCGGCTTCGGGAGCTTCGCCGCGTCACGGCGCGCGGCGGGATCCTCGAGCAGCTGCTGGAAGTACTGCTGGCTTTCCTTGAGGTGGGAGATCTCGCGATTCATCACCTCGAGCTCGCTCTCGAGCGTGTCCACCTTTTCCTCGAGGTGCTTCAGCTCCCCGCTCGGCAGGCCCTGGAGGCCGGGATTGCTCCCCGCCTTCGCGCGGTCGGCGAGCGCGCGCACGACCGGGCTATCGAGCACCACCGCCGCCAGCGGGATCGCCAGCGCAACGAGAATCACGAGCCAGAGCATCGGGGAAACCTAGGCGCGCATAGGGCGGCCACAAGGGCCGCCCCTACGCTGTCCGTAGCAGGCGGGCCGCGTGGTCGCGCGCCGCGGCAAACATGAGGTCGAGCACCGGACGCCCGTGGCGGGCCAGGAACGACACCACCGAGATCACGCGCTCCTGCGGCTTGCCCTCGGGATAGAGCTGGTCGCGCGCCCGCGCGGCCTGCTGGATCGCCGTGTCGGCGGTGCGCTTGAGCGCCGCGACGAGCTTCTTCTCGATTTCCTGCGAGCCCATCAGCGCCTGGTTCCGCGCATTCTCGGCCGGCTTCTCGAGGGTGCGGTCGATCTGCGCGACCTCCGCCTGCACCGCGGCGTAGCGCTCGGTGATCGACGCGCGCAGCTCGGCCAGGGCGCGCGTCACGCTCTCCGGCAGCCCCTCACGCGCGATGCGGCCCGCCAGAGCGGCTTCGCTCTGGGCGAGGTCGGCGGGGGCCAAGCCGTACTTCTCGAGCACCTTGTCCACCTTCGCCTCGATCAGCATCCCCGACAGGCGCGGCAGCCGCGCCGGCCGCGGGATGCCCAGCCTCTGGAACACCGGGGCCGTCTGCTCGAGATAGGCCAGCTCGCCGGGGCCGCCAAAGTAGCCGACGGTCGGAAAGACGGCGGCCTCGATGGCGGGGCGCAGCAGCACGTTCGCCGAGAGGCGCTCGGGCTCGTCGGCGAGGACCCGCTTCAGTTCATCGAGCGTGAACGACTCATTGCCGCGCCGAGTGACGAAGCGCCCGCCATCACCGATGCGCAGCCGGTCCCGGCCCTGGATGCCCTCGATCATGAGAAGCGACAGGCCCTCCCCGACCGCGACGGGCACCGGCGCGCCCCGGGCCGACAGCGCGCTCGCGTGGGTGATCAACGACGCGTCAATCGCGCCCGCCCGCTCGGCGGCGCCAATCAGCGTGTCCGCCGCCGCGCGCTTGAGCGCGCCGCTCCAGCCCCGGGCGATCACGACGCCGTACGGCCCCAGCAGCTCGGCCATGGCCCGCGCGTGGGCCTCGGCGACGCTGTGCTCGGCGGTGTAGTGCCGGGCCAGCCACGCCATCGTCTCGGTGCGCGCATCACCGGGCGGCAGCAGCGATTCGAGTCGCGCCAGCGCCGCGGCGCCGTCGGCGCCCACCAGCTCCCGATAGGCGGGCAGCATCGGCGCATCGGCGGGGCGCTCGCGCAGGACGACCCGCGCCAGGCGTCCATCGGTGCCGACCACGTCGCAGTGATGAATCTCGGCAAAGTCGTGGTCGTCGCCGGCGACCCAGAACAGCGGCACGACGCGCGCCGGGCCCGCGTCGGTCATTTCGCGCGCGAGGGCCGCCGCGCTCAGGGCCTTGAGCACGGCATACAGCGGACCGGTGAACAGGCCCGCCTGCTGGCCGGTGGTCACTGCGAGCGCGCCATCGGCCAGGAGCGCCGGCACGTTGGGCAGCGCGTTCCCGTCGGCCAGCAGCGCCGACGCGAGAGCGCCGTTCCGGCGGCGCGCCGCCTGGGCCGCCGCGGCAGCGCGAATATCGCCCGCGGGCGCGGCCGCCAGCGGCGTCTCGAGAAAGCGGATCGTCATGGGCGCGTCGCGATGAGGATCAGGCGCGCCGATGATGCGGTGTGTGGCCCGCCGTCGTAGTCGCCAAAGACGGCGTCCACGCGCAGGCCCGCGCCGGTCATCATCGCCTCCAGCTCGTCGCGCTCGAAGAGCCGGACCCGTTCCATGAAGCTGCGATCTTCGCCGGTCAGATGAATTTCCTTGGTGACGGTGCGGCCGTCATCTTCGAGCCGCCGCTCCTGCACGATGCGCCGCCCGCCGACGGTCCGCTCGTCACGCGGCACCAGTGTCGCCCGGACCGCGGGGGCGTTGAGAAAGTCGATCGCAAACCGGCCGCCGGGCCGCAGGACGCGCCCGACTTCCCGCAGCGCCGCCTCGTGTTCGGCGTCGGTGTCGAAATACCCGAAACTCGTGAACAGGTTGACCACGGCGTCGAAACCCGCGGTCCGCAGCGGGAGCCGGCGGATGTCGCCACGCACCAGGACTGCCGGGACCCGCTTGCCCTGCGCGCTGCGCAGCAGCGCCTGCGACAGGTCGAGCCCGCAGACTCGCGCGCCGGCCGCCGCGAGCGCAGCACCGTGGCGCCCCGCGCCGCACGCCAGGTCGAGCACGCGCCACCCGGTGGAGACGACGCCGGTGCGGCCGAGGAGCGCGATGGCCCGCGCCGCCTCCGCCTCATCCCGGTGGGGATATAGCTCGAGGTAGACCTCACCGAACCAATCTTCAAACCATTCGCTCAAGGAGAAATCCGCTGAGGTCCGTGCCTCAGGCGTACATTCCGCGCAGGCGATGGACCGCGGCGACCCGGTCGATCGCGAGCGTGTAGGCGGCGATCCGCATGTTCACGTTGTACTTCTTGGAAACGTCGAGCACGCTGCGAAAGCTCTGCTGCATTATCTGCACCAGGCGGCTGTTGACCGTTTCTTCGTCCCAGAAGTAGCCGCCGCGGTCCTGGACCCACTCGAAATAGCTCACCGTCACGCCGCCGGCATTGGCGAGAATATCCGGCACCACGAAGATGCCCTTCCGGTCGAGCACCGGGTCGGCCAACGCCGACGTCGGGCCGTTGGCCCCCTCGATGATGACCTTGGCCTTGATGTGCTCGGCATTCTGCGCCGTGATCACGTTCTCCATGGCCGCCGGCAGCAGCACGTCGCAGTCGAGCGCGAGGAGCTCGGCGTTGGTTACCGACTGCGCGTCGGGATACCCCTCGAGAAACCGGTGCGTGGTGCGCCACTCAATGACCTCGGGAATGTTGAGGCCCTGCGGGTTGTAAATGCCGCCCTTCACGTCGCTGACGGCCACGATCCGGAATCCGGCCTTCTGGAGCAGGTCGGCCGAGACGGAGCCGACGTTGCCGAATCCCTGGACCACCACGCGCGCGCCCCGGCTCTCCATGCCGAGATGCTTCAGCGCCTCGATCGTCGACACCATGCAGCCGCGGCCGGTGGCTTCGCGCCGCCCCAGCGAGCCGCCCATCTCGACCGGCTTGCCGGTGACGACGGCGGTGACGGTGTGGCCATGGTGCATCGAGTAGGTGTCCATCACCCATGCCATGACCCGCTCGTTGGTGTTCACGTCGGGCGCCGGAACGTCGGAGTCGGGGCCCAGCACATTGATGATGCCGGCGGTGTAGCGCCGCGTGAGCTTCTCGAGCTCGGTGTTGGACATCTTCGTCGGATCGCAGATCACGCCGCCCTTGGCGCCACCGAAGGGGATGTTCACCACCGCGCACTTCCACGCCATCCACGCGGCGAGCGCCGTCACCTCCTCCAGCGTGACCTGCATGTCGAAGCGGATACCGCCCTTCCCCGGCCCGCGCGACGTGTTGTACAACACGCGGTATCCGGTGAAGACCTCGACCTTGCCGTTGTCGAGCATGATCGGGATCGAGACCGTGATCTGCTTTTCCGGGGCGCGCAGGACCTTGTACAGTCCCTCGTCGAGTTCGAGCAGGCGCGCGGCGTGGTCGAACCGCGACATCATCGCCTCGAAGGGATTCTCGGTGCCGATGACGCTGTGGCGCTCGGACCTGATGAACGGCTTGACGTCGGTCATGACTCTCTCACAGACGGCGCGCCCGCCGTCCCGGGGTTCGTGCGTCGCGCCGCCGTCGCGGCGCGCTCCAACAGCGCATCGAGCGCAGCGGCGCCCGCGGTGATCGATACCTCGAGCCGCGCCACCAGGCACGGCGGGCCATGCTCCGGCCAGAGCGGGGCCAGCTTCACGGCATCCTTCGCCGTGGTCAGCACCACGCCGCCCGGCGGCACCATCCGGATGATCCCGGTCACTTCGCCGGCCGTGTACGCATGGTGGTCGCCGAACGACAGCAGCCTCACCCGCGCCCCCAACCGTTCGAACGGCACCGACAGCGTCTCCGGCTCGCCGATGCCCGCCACCGCGACCACGTCACGGTTGCGCAGCGACGTCACCTCGCGCTCGGCTCCGCCGTGCAGCGGCACCAGCGCGGCCGGCAGCAGCGCCGCGACGATCACCGCGCCCGACCTGGTCCTCGGCGCCAGCTGCCGAGCGAGGGTTTCCGCCTCGGCCTGCGAAGCAATCTTGCGCGTGACCACGACACCATCACAGCGCCCCAGCGCCCGCACACCCTCGCGCCACGGTCCGGCCGGCAGCGGCCACCGCGGCCCAGGCCAGCGCTCGGCGCTGACCACGGCGAACATCACGTCGGTGATGACGCTCCGCCGCTGAAGACAGTCGTCGAGCACCAGCACCTGCGCGCCGCGCGCGACGGCCCGGGCCGCGGCAGCGTGCCGATCGGCATCGGCCTCCACCACCACGCCGGCGAGGGCCCCCGCATGCTCGGCCGTCTCATCGCCGCCATAGCCCCGCAGCACGATCCCCGGCCGCAGGCTGCGCCGCGCAAAATACGTCGCTACGTACTGGGTGAGCGGCGTCTTGCCCGTCCCGCCCACTGAAAGATTGCCGATTCCGACCGACGGCGCTGCCAGGGGCGCCGACCGCAGCCATCCGGCATCATAGGCCGCATTGCGGGCGGCCGTGCCCAGCCGGTACAGCCCCGCCGCCGGCAGCAGCGCCGCGCGGCTGAGCCCCGCCAGCGGGGTGCCCGAACGCCAGAGCCAGCGCGCGCCCTCGGCGCCGGCGCTCACGCCGCCAGCATCTCGCACGCGATGGTCGCGAGCCGCTCGGCCGCGCCGGCCCCGCCGAGGCGGCGGCGCACCTCGGCGATCCCCTCGAGCTGGGCGCGCCGCTCGGGTGTGTCGTCCAGCAGCGGCAGCAGCGCCGCGGCGAGCTTGCCCGGCACCGCGTCGTCCTGGAGCAGCTCGGGCGCGACCTGCCGGCCCGCCACCAGGTTCACCAGGCCGACGAACGGGACCTTGATCAGCCGCATCGCGAGAACATAGCTCAGCGGACTGATCCGGTAGGCGATGACCTGCGGCGCACCCGCCAGCGCGGCCTCGAGCGTCGTCGTTCCCGACTTGCTCAGCGCCACATCCGCCGCGGCAAAGCACTCGGCGGGGCGATCGTTGACTACCAGCACGCCGTCGGCGCCGGGATATCGGCTGCCGGTCGAGGCGGCAACGACGCACTGCACCTCGGGGCGCC
>JAYTEN010000229.1:0-4510 GCA_043735145.1 Gemmatimonadota bacterium
GGGCCCCGCTCGCGTATCCCCCACCACCGCCGTCGCCTCGATCTCGATTTTCGCCCGCCGCTCCAGCAGCGCCGACACCACGACCAGCGTCATGGCGGGATAGACGGGGCCGAAGACCTCGCGATACGCCTTGCCGACCTCCTCGAGCGCGGCGACGTAGGCGGCGCGGTCGGTCACGTACCACGTCAGGCGGATCACCTGTGCCGGTGTCGCGCGCGCGGCCTTGAGCACCTCCAGCACGTTGCGCAGGGCCTGGCGCGTCTGCACCACGAAGTCGTCGGAGTCGAACTGGCTGGTCAGCGGATTCCAGCCCACCTGGCCCGCGACGGCGATGATGCGCCCGTGCGCCGCCATGGCGTTGGAGTAGCCCGATGGCCGGGGCCAGCCCGGCGGCAGGATCATCTCGCTCATCCCTGTTCCCTCAGGCGGAATCGCTGGAGCTTGCCGGTCTCGGTGCGCGGCATCGCGGCCACGAACTCGATGACCCGCGGATACTTGAACGGCGCGATCTGTCGCTTCACGAAGTCCTGGAGCTCCTTCACCAGCTCGTCGCTGCCGGTCCGCCCCGCCCTGAGGACGATGAACGCCTTGATGCGCTGGCCCCGCTCGGGGTCGGGCAGCCCGACTACGCCGCACTCCTGCACCGCGTCGTGCTCGAGCAGCACCCCTTCGATTTCGGCGGCGGCGATGTTGTAGCCTGACGAGATGATCATGTCGTCGGTGCGCGCCTGGTACCAGAAATAGCCGTCGGCGTCCATCGAGAAGGAATCGCCCGGGTAGTTCCAGCCTGCCTTCACATAGGCCAGCTGCCGCTCCTCGTTGTCCAGGTACCGGCAGCCCGTCGGGCCCCGCACCGCGATGTGCCCGATGGATCCCACGGGGAGCTCGTTGCCGTTGTCGTCCACGACCTTTGCCTCGTAGCCGGGGACGGCCTTGCCGGTGGCGCCGGGGCGGATCTGGTCCTCCGGCGCGCTCACGAAGATGTGCAGCATCTCGGTCGAGCCGATGCCGTCGATGATCGAGATCCCCGTCGCCGCTTTCCACGCCTCGAAGGTCGCCACCGGCAGGTGCTCCCCCGCCGACACACACTTGCGCAGGCTGGCGATATCGTGCTGCCCGATCAGCCCCAGCATCGCGCGATACGCCGTCGGCGCCGTGAAGCAGACCGTGGCACGGTGGTCCTGGATGGCCTTGATCAGGTTCGGCGGCGTCGCCTGCTCCAGCAGCAGCGTGCTCGCGCCGATGCGCAGCGGGAACAGCAGGAGGCCGCCCAGCCCGAACGTGAAGGCCAGCGGCGGCGACCCGCAGAAGAGGTCGTCGGCGCTCGCCTGGAGGCAGGAGCGCGGAAAGAGGTCGCAGATCGCGAGGATGTCGCGATGAAAATGCATCGTCCCCTTCGCCTTGCCGGTGGTGCCGGAGGTGAAGGCGATGATCGCGGTTTCGTCGGCCCCCGTCGGCACGTTGTCGAAGTCGGTGGACGCGCTTCGCATTAGCGTGTCCAACTGGCTTACATCGCCGAAGGCGGCCACCCGCGCCAGGCGCGGCGCGGCCTGCTGCGCCGCCACCAGGTCGTCCAGGTAGCGCGCGTCGCACAGCGCGAGCTCGATGTCGGCCTTCTCCACGGTAAACGCCAGCTCGCGCGCGCGCAGCAGCGGCATGGTGGTCACGCAGACGGCGCCGGCCTTGAGGACCGCGAACCAGGCCGCGGCCATCATCGGATTGTTCGGCCCGCGCAGCAGCACCCGGTTGCCGGGCTCGACACCGAAGTCGCGCACTAGCACGTTGGCGAGCCGGTTGCTCTGCTCGAGCAGCCGCTCGTAGGTCCACTGTCCGCCCGCGAACCGGATCGCCACCCGGCTGCCATGGCCCTTGGCGACGTTGCGATCCACCAGCTCGGCGGCGCAGTTCAAAGTTTCGGGATAGGCCAGCTCGGGCAGCGCGGAGTAGTCCATGAGCGGCCACTGCGACACCGGCGGCAGGTGCTCGCGCGCGAACTCGTCGGCGTGGGCGCTCACGAGGGCTCTTCGCGCGGCAGTACCTGGCTCGCGATCACCAGCCTCTGGATCTCGCTGGTGCCCTCGTAGATCCGCAGCGCGCGCACTTCGCGGTAGAGCCGCTCGACCGTCTCGCCCACCAGCACGCCGCGCCCGCCGAACAGCTGCACCGCGGAATCGACCACCCGCTGCGCCGCCTCGGTCGCGAACAGCTTGGCCATCGCCGCCTCGCGGGTGACGCGCGCCGCGCCGCGGTCGCGCTCCCACGCGGCGCGGTACACGAGCAGCGCCGAGGCATCGACGTCGAGCGCCATGTCGGCGATGCGCGCCTGCGTCAGCTGGTGCTCGCCCAGCGTCTTGCCGAAGGCGCGGCGGCGCCCGACCCACTCCACCGCCTCGTCCAGCGCGCGGCGCGCGAAGCCGAGCGCGGCGGCACCGACGGTGGGCCGGAAGACGTCGAGCGTCGCCAGCGCGACCTTCAGCCCCTTGCCGGGCTCGCCGACGACCGCGTCCGCATCCACGCGGCACGCCGTGAACGCCAGCGTGCCGATCGGGTGCGGGGCGGTAACGTCCACCCGGTCGATGACCTGGAGCCCCGCATTGGAGGCATCCACCATCAGCGCGATGAACGCGCCCTCGTCCCTGCCTTCCAGCCGGCAGAAGACGACGTAATGGTCGGCGATCCCGGCGTTGGAGATGAAGGTCTTCTCGCCGTCGATGACGTAGCCGCCGCCGACCGGCTTCGCGGTGGTGCGCATCGCCGACACGTCGCTGCCGGCGTCGGGCTCCGAGATCGCGAAGGCCGCGATCGCCGTGCCGTCCGCCACCGGCGGCAGGTACCGCCGCTTGAGGGCGTCGGTCCCGAAGAGCGAGATGGGGCCGGTGCCCAGGCCCTGCATCGCGAAGGCGAAGTCGGCGAGCCCCGCGTGGCGCGCCAGCGTCTCGCGGATAAGGCACAATGCGCGCACGTCGAGCGCTTCGCGCGCTCCCCCCCATGCCGCGGGAACGGCGTATTTCAGCCACCCCCGGGCGCCCAGCAAGCGGACGCATTCCTTCACGACGGCGTCGGGCGAGCCCTCGTCGTCGGCGAGCGGAGCGATATGCTCAAGCGCCCACGCATCGAGATCGGCGGCGAGCTCGCGATGGTGGTCGTCGAAGAACGGCCAGCGCAGGAACGAGCGGTCGGCCATCAGGTGCCCTCGAAGATGGGCGCCTGCTTCGCGAGGAAGGCGCGATAGGCCCGGGCATAGTCTTCCGTGTTCATGCAGATGGCCTGCGCCTCGGCTTCGGCGTCGATGGCGTCGTCCACCGACATGTCCCACTCATCATGCAGGCAGGCCTTGGTCATCGCGTGCGCGAGCGTCGGGCCGTCCGCCAGGCTCTTCGCCAGCGCCGCGGCCTCGGCCGCGAGCGCCCCCGGCTCGACCACGCGGTTGAAGAACCCCCACCGCTCCGATTCGGCCGCGTCCATGAAGCGGCCGGTGTACAGCAGCTCGGCGGCACGGCCCTGCCCGATGATCCGCGGCAAGATCGCGCACGCGCCCATGTCCGCGCCGGACAGACCCACGCGGGTAAAGAGGAATGCCACGCGGCTGCGGCTGGTGCCGATGCGCAGGTCGCTCGCCATGGCGAGGATCGCTCCCGCGCCGGCGCAGATGCCGTCCACCGCGGCGATCAGCGGCTGCGGACACGCTCGCATCGCCTTCACCACCGCCCCCGTCATCTTCGTGAAGCGGAGCAGCCCGTCGGTGTCGCCCTGCTCACGCATCGCGACCAGCGGGCCGATGATCTCATGGACATCGCCGCCCGAGGAGAAATTGCCGCCCGCGCCGGTGAGCACGACGACGTTCACGTCGCGCGCGAAGCGCAGGCGCTCGAAGGTGTCCTGGAGCTCGGCGTAGCTGTCAAAGGTGAGCGGATTCTTCTTCTCCGGGCGGTTCAGCGTCAGGGTCGCGACCTTGCCCTCGACCGACCAGCCGAAGTGCCGGGGATTGATGCTCATGCGCCCTCGCCTCCCGCCACCACCAGCGATTCGCCGCTGACCCCCGACGCGCCGGGCGAGCAGAGCCAGCCTACCGTGGCGGCCACCTCATCCGGCGTGATGAGCGTCCCGCGCGGGATGGTGCGCAGGATCATCCGCTCGGCCTCGTCCCGCGACTTGCCCGCCTGCATGAGGTTCAGGGTGGCGATCTGCGCCATCGGCGTGTCGGTGTAGGCGGGGCACACTGCGTTCACCGTGATGCCGTGCTTCGCCGTCTCGAGCGCGACCACTTTCGTGAGGCCGATCAGGCCGTGCTTCGATGCGGTGTAGGCCGACACATTCTGCCAGGCCTTCAGCCCCGATACCGACGCGACATTCACGATGCGGCCGGCCTTCGCCTCGATCATCGCCGGGAGGACCTGCTGCATGCAGAGAAAGACGCCCGTCAGGTTCACGGCGAGCATCCGGTCCCACAGCTCGCGCGTGGTGCTGACGAAGGGCGCCCCTTCGGCCTGGCCCGCGTTGTTCACCAGGA
>JAYTEN010000230.1:0-21211 GCA_043735145.1 Gemmatimonadota bacterium
CACGCGCGCATCGGCGAGATCGACATCACCGGCAACACCAGGATCGGCCAGGCCACGGTGAGGCGCGCGCTGACGATCCGCGAAGGCGACGAGTACCGCGCCCAGGCGCTCTACAACTCGCAGCGCTCCTTGTACCAGAGCGAGCTGTACCGCTACGCCAACGTCAGCATCGCGCCCGACTCGACGGTGGACCACCAGGACTCGCTGGTGCGGGTCCGCGTGCAGCTCGCGGAGGCCGATCCCTTCCGCGCGCGGGCGGGGGTGGGCTACGGGACCATCGACTGCCTGCGCGCCTCGGGCACGCTCACCTTCCTGAATTTCGGCGGCGGTGCGCGCCGGCTCGACGTGGTCGGCCGCGTCTCGAAGATCGGCGCCGGCGCGCCGCTCGATTTCGGCCTGCGCGACTGGATGTGCAGCGAGCTGAAGAAGGACCAGTACTCGACCCGGATGAACTACCTTGGCTCGGTCACCCTCAGCCAGCCGGTCGGCCTGGTGCGCGGCGCGGTCGCGTCGCTCCAGGCCTTCAAGGAGCGGCGCTCGGAGTTCAACGTCTACCTGCTGACGACGACCGGCGGCGCCCTGTCGCTGCGCTTCGGCGTCGGGCGTAACCGTGGCATTCCCATCAGCCTGTCGTACCGCCTGAGCAACGACCAGATCACCGCCGAAGACGCCCAGTACTGCATCTACTTCAACCAGTGCAACCCGGCCACCATCGCGGATTTTCGCTCCCCGCGCCGGCAGGGCGCGGTGACCGCGACGCTGGTGAGCCAGCACGTTGATGCGCCGGTGGACCCGACGAACGGCCAGACGCTGACGGTGCAGATGACCAGCGCGGCGCGCGTGTTCGCGTCGCAGGTGGTCTTTCATCGCCTCGTCACCGAGGTCGTGGCGTACCGTCCGCTGGGACATGCGCGCGTGCTGAGCGCGCGGCTGCGCGGCGGCGTCATCCGCCAGGGGACGAGCCAGTTCGGCGGCATCGCGACGCGCTACCTCCCGCCGTCGGAAGCCTTCTACGCGGGCGGTCCGACCACGGTCCGGGGCTTCGGCCGCAACGAGATGGGTCCCGTCGTCTACGTCTACACCGGGATCGACAGCAGCGGAGGGAAGCACGACACGCTCGGCCTGCGCTCGTCCCCCATCGGCAGCAGCGGCATCGTGCTCGCCAATCTCGAGGTCCGCACGCCGACGCCGCTCCTCGGCGGCAAGCTGGGCATGAGCGCGTTCGTCGATGGCGGGGAGCTGTGGGGCTATGACGGCATGAAGTTCGTGGCCGGCGGATTCCGGATCACACCGGGACTCGGCATCTATATCTCCACCCCGCTGGGACCGATGCGCCTGACGTCGGCATACAACGCCTATGGCCGTCCCCGCGGCCCGCTCTACCGGATCGACGACCAGACCAACACGCTGGTGCGGGAGGGCGATCACGGCGGCCGGAGCCCGGGCGGCAGTTTCTTCAGCCACCTGCAGTGGCACTTCAGCGTCGGGCTCGCGTTCTGATGCACAAGATCCTCCGCCACACCGGACACGGCGTCGGGATCCTGGTCGTGACGCTCATGGCCCTGGCGCTCGTGATCCTGGCGACCGGTCCGGGGCACAACATCCTGCGCGGCCGCCTGCTCGCGGCGCTGAGCAAGTCGGTCGACGGCACGGTGAGCATCGGCTCGATCGACGGCGCGCTCTGGCGGGGCGCGAAGATCAACAACATCGAGATGCGCACGGCCGACGGCCGGTCGGTGATCAGCGCCGAGCAGGTGGCGGTCACGTACGCGATCACCGATTTCCTGCGCGGCCGGTTCATCCTCCGGTCGGTCACCCTCATCCATCCCGTCATCGAGCTGGTGCAGGGGACCGACGGCCGGTGGAACTTCGAGAAGCTGCTCCGCATCGGCGGCGACACGACCACGCGCACCACGAAGCGGCCCCTGGTCCTCCTCAAGGACGTGACCATCACCCGCGGGACGCTGGTCATTCGCGCGCGCGGGGCGCAGGACACCCTGGTGAGCCGCACCATCGACGGCCTTTCGACCGACCTCGTCAGCCTGAGGGTCTCGCATCCCGATTCGACCGCCGTCGAAGTCGTCGCCCGGCGGCTGGTGGCGCGGATCGACAACCCGCGGCTCGACCTGCGCAACGCCGCCGGCACGCTGGCCCTCGACGGCGACAGCCTCCGGTTCGATCTCGACCACTTCACGCTGCCCGGGACCCAGGCGACCTTCCGGGGCCGCATGCGGTGGGGCGGGGCCAACCTCGCGCTGCACGCCGTGGTGAACGCGAAGCCGCTGACCTTCGCCGACGTGCGCGGCGTGCTCCCGATGCTGCCGAAGGAGGGCGGCGGGGAGCTCGCGGTGCTGGCCGACATGGAGGCCGACGGGACCATTCGCGTCGATATCCGGCAGGCCGACGTGCACAGCGGCCGCAGTGCGCTGCGCGGCCGCGGCGATTTCACCATCCGTCCCGACGGCGGCGGCACCGCGCGTCACGTCGACCTGCTGCTGCAACCCATGGACTTCGCGCTGCTCACCCCGTACGTCGATTCGTTGCCGGTACGGGGACTGCTGCGCGGTCGCGTGCATGGCGACGGCGCGTTCCGCGACCTGCGTTTCGACGTCGCGCTCGACTGGACTGACGAAGCCACGCCCGGCGCGCCGAACAATGTCATCGATGGCCAGGGGCGGCTGGTGATGGGTGGGCCCGCGGGCGTGGACTTCCGTGAGGTCACGCTGCGGCGCGGCGACTTCGATCTCGGGTCCATCAAGCGGCTGGCGCCGTCGGTCAATCTCGCCGGCCGGCTCCAGGCGCGCGGCACGCTCGAGGGACCGTGGCGCGCCGCGCAGTTCCACGGCGTCATCGAGCACTACGCGCCCGACAGCGCGGGACAGGCCTCGACGCTGCACGGTGATGTGAAGCTCGGCATCGGCGCCACGACGCGCCTGGACGCCGAAGTCGACGTGGACTCGCTCTCGATGAACCTGCTGCGGCGCACGTACCCGGCGATCCCGCTCACCGGCATGCTGCGCGGCCGGATGGTCGCGCACGGACCGCTCGATTCACTGGTGATCCAGGCCGCCCTCGCGGGCTCCGCGGGGCAGTTGACGGCCCAGGGTGCGATCCGGGTGCAGGACAGCGCCGTGCGCGTCGCGCTCACCGGAACCTTCGATTCCCTCAATCTCCACGGCCTGCGCGACGCGCAGCCGCCCAGCCAACTGGTGGGCACCTGGCGCGCCGATGTCTCGGTGCCGACCGATTCGACGCGCACCGTTACCGGCACCCTGGGTCTCGGCCTCACCGGTGTCACCCTCGGCGAGGTCGCGCTGGGTCCCGGAACGGTCGCCGTCCGTCTCGAACCCGACCGCATCGCGATCGACACCGCGACGCTGGCCTTCCACGGCGGAGGGCTCGAGGCGTCGGGCGAGATCGGGCGCGGCAACGGCGCGCGCGGGACGATCAACGTTGCCGCGCACGCCGATACCATCGGCTACCTGGAGCCGCTGGTCCGCTTCTTCGCGACCGCGCCCGGCGACAGCGGCATCGTCAAGCTCGACGGCCGCGGCACGCTGTCCGCGGCGATCACCGGCACGACGAGCGCGTGGTCGCTCGAGGGCGACGCCGCGGTGGACGGTGTGCGCGTGCTGACGAATTTCGGCCGCGGCATCAAGGCGCACGTCCGCCTCGATCCGGCCGCCGCAGGAGGCATGCGAGTCGCCGCGCGCGCGAGCGCCGATACCGTGCGCATCGGCAACCTCGGGTACAAGCCCGTGGACGTCGAGCTGTCCGGGCGGCTCGACAGCCTCTCGGTCGCCGCCAACGTGGGGTTCCTGTCGAAGTCCCGACTGCGCGTGCGGTTCGAGACCTGGACGGATTCGTCGCATCGCGACATCGAAATCGATTCGCTGTTCCTCGAGCTGCCGGTGCACCGCTGGACCATCCAGGCGCCCTTTCGTCTGCATCTCATTGCCGGCACCGTGAAGCTGGACTCGGTGGATTTCCGCGCCGAGGGCAGCAACGGGTTCCTGATCGCGGCGGGTACGCTCTCGCGCGACATCGCGTCGGACTTCCGGCTCGATGCCGACAGCGTGCCGCTCGAGGACATCTACGCGCTCCTCCAGCGCGACACCGCGGGCGTGAAGGGCGCGTTCAGCGCCGACGCGCACGTTGCCGGTCCGGCGGGCTCGCCGGTCATGGAGCTGAGCGCCGAGCTCGCGGAAGGCCAGATGGGCGACTACACCCTGCCGCTCATCCAGGTGCAGGGCGCCTATCGCGACCGCAACCTGACGCTGACCGGCGCGTTGTCGCGCGACTCGGTGCGGATCGTGTCCATCCATGGGTCGGTGCCCATCGACTTGTCCCTGCAATCGGTCGCCCAGCGGCAGCTCGACGGTCCCATCAACATCGTCGCCCAG
Source organism: Gemmatimonadota bacterium (assembly GCA_043735145.1). Lineage (GTDB taxonomy): Bacteria > Gemmatimonadota > Gemmatimonadetes > Gemmatimonadales > JACORV01 > DASXPG01. The sequence goes on from JAYTEN010000230.1 coordinate 4,404, forward strand.
GCCGACACGCTCGACATGCGGGTCCTGAACGCGGTGACGAGCAACATCACGGGCATGTCGGGGACGATGGCGCTGAACGTGACGGCGGGCGGGACGTGGAATGTGCCGATATTTTCGGGGTTCGTGGATATCACCAACGGCGCGGTGCAGGTCGCCGCGATCGGGGCCAGCTACAGCGGCATCAATTTCCGGCTCGAGGGTTCCGGAGACAACAGCTTCCACGTGGCCCGTGGCGAAATCCGCTCGGGCAGCGGCACGTTGGGCATCGCCGGCAGCATCCGGTTCACCCCGCCGGCCGATACCAGCGAAGGCCGCGGACTGACGCACCCGAAGCTCGACCTGCAGCTTACGGCGTCGCGATTCGCGGCCTTCAACATCCGCGGCTTCGGCGCGATCACGGCGACCGGCAATCTCACGCTGACCGGCCCGCTGCTCGGCGCGACGCTCGCGGGCAACATCACGGCCGATGAGGGCACGCTCCAGTTCGCCAACCTGGTGCAGAAGCGGATCGTCAGCCTGGACGACCCGGAGTTCCGTGCCATGGTGGACTCGAACCTCGCCGGCGCCGACCTCGCGCCCGCGGGGCACCAGATCTTCTTCGACAGCCTGCGCATTCGCGGACTGAACCTGGTGATGGGCCCCGACGTGTGGCTTCGATCGAGCGAGGCCAACATCCAGATCGCCGGCAGCATCCTGATCAATCGCGCCTTCGCCGACAACCTGGCGCGCTACCGCATCGACGGGACGCTGCGCGCGCTGCGCGGCAACTACCGCCTCGCCATCGGGCTCGAGAACTCCTTCCTCGCGGTGACGCGCGACTTCCGCGTCACGCGCGGAACGGTCCGCTTTTTCGGCACGCCCGACCTGAACCCCGACATGGACATCGCGGCCGAGTACGTGACCCGCACGGTGCAGCGCCAGCCGCTGACGGTGCGCGCGATCATCGAGGGCACGCTGCTCTATCCGCGGCTGCGTCTCGAGACCGACTCGCCGCTGCCGCTGACCGAGACCGAGATCGCGTCGTACCTGATGTTCGGCACGCCGTCGCCCGACTTCGGCGGCTCCGGGCTCGGCAGCCAGGCGGCGGTGGTCGCGGGCGGCGCGCTCGGCGGCGTCGGCCAGGCGCTGGCCAATCAGCTCGGCCTGCCGATCAACTACATCACCGTCACGCCGGGCACCGGCAATCCCACCAGCTCGACCGGCATCGCGGCCTCGCGCATCGAGGCGGGCGTGCAGATCGGGGAAAAGACGTTCCTCACCGTCACCGCCGGCCTGTGCGAAGTGAAGGCGGGGCGCGGGGTGGGCGCCGCCCTCGAGCGGCGGCTCTCCGACGTGTGGAGTCTCAACGCCGCCTTCGAGCCGGTGGTCCAGGAATGCGGCGTCGCCGCGGGCCTGGTGCAGCTCAAGTACCAGTTCGGCCTGGATCTCTTCTGGCAGCAGGGCATTCGATGACGCGTGCCATCGTCATTACCAACCCGCACGCGTCGCGGGCGTCGCGCGGCCTGAAGTTCGCCGTGGCGCGGCTGCGCGCCGGCGGCCTCGACGTGGACGTGGTGCCGACGGCGGAAGCGGGCCACGGCGAGGAGCTCGCGCGGGCCGCGATCGGCCAGGGCGCCGAGATCGTGATCGCCCACGGCGGCGACGGCACCATCATGGACATCGCGCCCGCGATGGTGGGAACGGGACGGCCCTTCGGCATCCTGCCCGCGGGTACCGGGAACCGGCTCGCCGACAACCTCGGCATTCCCTGGGAGCCCGAGGCCGCGGCGCGCGTGATTCTCGCCAACCACGCGCGCAACATCGACCTTGGCCGGTTGACGAACGACGGTGGCATGCGGCACTTCGCGGTGGCGGCGGGCTGCGGTTTCGACGCGGAGATGATGCACCGCACCAGCCGCAAGACGAAGAAGACCTTCGGCCTCGCCGCCTACCTCGCCAAGGGCATCTCCGTGGCGATGAACATGCCGCGGGCGCAGCTGCGCGTGGAAACCGACGGCGTGGTGATGGAGCGCGAGGGGGTGGCGGTGATCATCGCGAATTGCGGCGAGATTCTCCCCAGCGGCCGGAAGTTCGCCGAACAGGTTCACGTCGACGACGGGCTGCTCGACGTGTTCGTGCTCGACGCCGCGAACTTCGCGGGCGCGATTCGCGTGACCTGGCTGCTCGCCATGGGTCGCGCGGCGGGCGATCCCCGCGTCAGCCTGATGCGCGGCAAGCATGTCACCATCACCTCCGAGCCGGGGCAGGCGGCGCAGGCCGACGGCGATCCGTGGGGCCGCACGCCGCTGACCGCCGACGTCCTGCCTGGCGCGCTGCACGTGCTGGCGCCCCGTTCGCCGTGACGGGTAGCTTGCAGCGCATGATCCCGCCGCTTGCCGCCAAGCGCATCCTCGTCGTGGATGACGAGCGCGCGGTCGCGGCCGCGATCGGACGGCGGCTCGAGAAGGAAGGCGCCGTCTGCACCCTGGCCTACTCGGGCGACGACGCCATCGCGCGCCTCGGCGCCGCCAGTTTCGATCTCATCATCAGCGACGTCCAGATGCCCGGCCGGTCGGGCATCGAGCTTCTCGACCAGGCGCAGCGGCTGGCTGACGCCCCGTCGGTCATCCTGCTGGCCGCCGACGGCGACGTCACCGGGACGGCCGACGCGCTGAGCCGCGGCGCCGATGGGCTGGTGCGCAAGCCGCTCGATATCGAGCTCCTGGTGCACGAGGCATCGGTGGCCACCGAAGTGCGCGGTCTCCGTCTCGCGATGCAGGCGGCCGGCGCCGCACGCGTCGCGGGCCCGGTGCTGCTGGTACTGGGCGAGATCGTGAATGCCTACGAGAAGGCCGATCCCTTTCGCGCCGGCTACTCGTCACGCACCGCGCGCATCGCGTCGCAGCTCGCCGCGCCGCTCGGCCTCGATGGCGAACGCCTCGCGCTCGCGGCGCGGGTGCACGACATCGGGATGCTCGCCGTGCCGATCGCGGAGCAGCACGCCGAGGGGGCGCCCGACCGGACGAGTCAGCATCTGATCCGCGTGCACCCGACGCTGGGCGCGCGCTGGATCGAGCGGCTCGGCGCCGACCGCGTGATCGTCGGGGCGGTGGCCGCCCATCACGAGCGGGTCGACGGCTCCGGCTATCCGGGCGGCATCGCGGGGGACCATATTCCGGCGGAGGCGCGCGCGCTCGGCACGGCGGCGGCGATCGCCGCGATGAGCGGCGCCCGGCCCTGGCGCGCGAAGCTCGACGCGGACGCGGTGATCGAGGAACTGAAGAAGGGACGCGGCAGCCAGTTCGGCTCGGCCGAAGCGGACGCCGCACTCGATGTCCTGGGCCGCACGCCCGCCATCATCGGCTGAGGAGGGTTCATGGGTGAGCGCGACATGATGGTCTGCCGGTCCTGCGGCAATGAAGAGCGGGCCAGCGAGGGCTACCCGTGCGAGGAGTGCGGGACCTTCATCTGCCTGATCTGCGATACGCGGGGGATCACGATCTGCAGGAAGGACCGGGAGACGCGGCGCATGCCCGAACCCGCGAACCTGCCGCCGAAAGTCGAGGCCGTGAGCTAGGTCCCGCGGCGGCCGATCACCGCGGCCAGCGCGGTGACGGCGGCCGGATCGAACTCCGTGCCCGCCCGGGCGCGGAGGGACGCCAGCGCATCGGGCGCGCGCATTTTCTGCGGCCCTTCCGTCAACTCGTCGAAGCCATTCGTCACCGCCACGATTCTCGAGCCCACCGGCGCGTGCGCGCCCGCGCCGTCGAAGCGGCCGTCCTGCGCGCCGATGATGCGCGTCACCTCGGCGTGGCGGCGCAACGGCTCCAGGATGCGCGCCGCGATGGCCGGCGGCGAACCGTGGCCGAGTCCCTCGGCGCCCCGCTCGGATCCGCTGAGCCGGGCGTCACGCGCGGCGACGCGCCCGAGGTCGTGCAGCCGGGCGGCCAGGCGCACCTGCTCGATGGCTTCCGCGTCCAGGCCCAGCTCGGCGGCGACGTGGGCGCTGAGGTTGGCGACGCGCATCGAGTGATTGCGTCCGCCGGGCCCGGGCGGCTCCGACGCATCCACCAGCGCCATGAGAATGGACAGCGAGAGCAACTCGACCTGGCGCGACTGCTCGCTCAGCTCTTTCGTCTTTTCGGCGACTTCGCGCGCGAGCCACTGCTCCATCTCGCGCCGCTCGATTTCGAGATCGCGCTTGCGCAGCGCGTACTGGAGCGCGTGCGAGAGCTCGTCGAGCTCGACCGGCTTGATGAGGTAATCGGTCGCCCCGAGCTTGAGGCACTGGATCGCCGAGCCGGGATCGCCGACCGCGGTGAGCATGATGACGGCGAGATCGCTGTCCTGCGCCATGACCTTCGGCAGCAGCTCGACGCCGGTCATGCCGGGCATGCGGAGGTCGCAGAGCATCGCCGCGAAGTGGCCATGGGCGAGAATATCCAGCGCCGCTGCGCCGCCGTCGGCCTGGACCACGTCGTACCCGACCTTGGCGAGATAGCGCGACAAGGCGTTGCGCACGCCGTCGTCATCGTCGGTCACCAGCACGCGATACGGGGCCTTGGCGGTCGTCATCCGCGAAGGCTAAGCGCGCGTCGCGCTTGACGAAAGAGCGCGCTGCCCCATAGTTCCGGCATGTTTCCCTCCATCACCGATGTCCTTGGCGTGCTCGCCGGCCACGCGACCGACGAGCGCGGCGCGACGGGCTGCACCGTGGTGCTCGCGCCCGACGGCGGGATGCCATGCTCGGCCTACGTGAAAGGCCGCGCGACCGGCACGCGGGAGATGCATGCCTGCCGTCCCGATGCGCTCGCGGGCCGCGTGGACGCGATCGTGCTGTGCGGCGGTTCGGCCTACGGGCTGGCCGCGGCCGACGGGGTCATGCGCTGGCTGGAGTCACGCAAGCGCGGATTCGCCGTGGGACCCGGCGTGATTCCGATCGTGCCCGCGGCGGTGATCTTCGACCTCATGCCGCTCGGCGTCTTCGACGCGCGGCCGACGCCCGAGATGGGCATGCAGGCGTGCGGCGCCGCGCAGACCTTCGTCGCCGAAGGCTCGGTCGGCGCGGGCACCGGCGCGACGGTGGGAAAGGCCGTCGGTCCGAAGCACGCGATGAAGGGCGGGGTGGGCTCGTGGTCGGTGCGGTCGGGAGACATCGTGGTCGGCGCCCTCGCCGTCGTGAATGCCTTCGGCGACGTCTACGACGACAAGGGCGCGATCCTGGCGGGCGCGCGCAAGGAGGCGGGGGGCTTCGTGAATTCGGCGGCCTACCTCGCGCGGGGCGGCATGACGTCGGGCGCGCTCTCGCCGCCGTACCGCAGCTCGGCCGCGCCCAATACCACGCTGGTCGTCGTCGCGACCAACGCGAAGCTCGGCCGCATCCCGCTGGTGGGGGTCGCCAAAGCCGGCGGTGACGGACTCGCGCGGCGCATCGTGCCGGTGGGCTCGCCCTTCGACGGCGACGTGATCTTCGCCTGTTCAGCGGGCCCCGTGGAGGCGCCACCGATCCAGGTCGAGCAGATGGCGCGCGAAGCGGTGGAGATGGCGGTGGAGCGGGGCGTGCGGTTGGCGAAGGGGCGGGAGGGGATTCCCGGCCTGGGCGACTAGTTCCTTACGACCACGACGAGCTGAAAGGGAGGCTGAAGGTGAAGGGCTGAAGCGGGCCCCAAGGGTCTGCAACGGCAAGGCACTTCTGCTTTTTCGCTCAGGGTTCGGTCCGCTTGAGCCCACTCCAGCCTTCGAGCTGCGCAGCCTCCCTTGCCGCTTGTTGTGGTGTTTCAGTTTCCAGATGCCCGCAGAGGCGACGCGTCCCGCACATACTCGGCGAGCCGGATGCCGATGCTGTCCTGCACCGCGCGGGCGCGCGAGGTGGAGGGCGAGTGGTTGACGATGATCGAGAAGGCGAGCTCCTCGCCTGAGGGCGTCGTGACGTAGCCCGAGAGCGCCGACACGCCGGTGAGCGTGCCGGTCTTGGCGCGCAGCCGGCCCGTCGCGGCGGTTTCCCGCATCCGCCGCGTCATCCCCAGGCCGACAATGGGCAGCGACTCGAAGAAGGACTGGCTGCCGCCGGCGCGCCGCTCGTAGGCGAGCAGCTGCACCAGCGCGCGCGGCGTGGTCTCGTCGAGGAGCGAGAGGCCCGAGCCGTCGATGACGTGCACCGCGTCGGCGCTGATGCCGACCTGCTCCAGCAGGTACCGGCGCACGGCGCTGGCGCCACTGGCGAAGGTCCCTGAATTGCCGGCGCGCCGCCCGATGCTGCGCAGCGCCAGCTCGGCCGAGAGGTTGTGGCTGCGGTGGTTGATCATCGAGACGAGGTCGTCGAGCGGCGCCGAGCGGCGCACCGCGATCGCGCCCTCGAAGGGATCGTTGTTGCCGCGCGACCGGTTGAGCATCAACTGGGCGCGTCCGGGCGCGTCATCGGTCACGGCGCGGGTGCCGCCGGTGATCGTGATGCCCCGCGCCTCGAGGAGGCGGCGCAGCATCCCCGCGACGAACACCGCCGGCTCGTGCACGATGATCCAGGTGCTCCACTCGCTCCGGTTGAGCGGAATGGTGCCGGTGATCTCCACGATGCCGCGCGACTGGCCGCGGCGCACGCTGATGCGGGTGCGGCCGCGCGCGCTGGTGAGCACCAGGTTGGAGATGTGGTAGTAGTCGGTCGCGGGCTCGAGCCGGAAGGTGGCCCGCGCGCCCGCGCGCGGCCCCGGCTCGACGATCAGCTTGATCCGGTTTTCGGCGGCGCCTAACGCCGCCGACGGCGCGGCGTAGGACTCCTCGAGATTGTCGGGCGACCAGCCCGGCCCGCTGAGCTCGGCGCCGAGGAACGACGCGTCGCCGACGATGTCCCCGCGCACCCGGCGGATGCCCGCGCGCACCACGCTGTCGGCGAAGGGCGCCAGGCTGGCGGTGTCGAGCGCGAAGGTCGGGTCGCCGGTGCCGTAGAGCACCAGGTCGCCGAACAACTCGCCGCTGCGCACCGGTCCGTCGGCGAACAGCACGGTGAGGAAGCGGTAGTTGTCGCCCAGGTAGTGCAGCGCCGCGGCGGTGGTGAAGAGCTTGGCGTTCGACGCCGGCAGAAAGTGGCCGTCGGCACGCCACGAGAACAGCGTGTCGCCCTGAGTGAGGCTCACGACCAGGGCTCCCCAGGTCGCGTGGCGCCAGACCCGCGCGGTGAAGAAGCGCGACAGCTCCCGGGCCAGCGGCCCGGTGGGGCGGTCCTGCGCCGCCGCCGGGCCGGCGAGGGCGAAAACAAGCGCGGCGGCTGGAAGAATGCGGCGTGTCATCCACCCGGAGTCTAACCCTTCGCCGCCCGCGTCGCCGGACGAAAGCGGGCGTTTCACCGGGCGGCTAAGTTTGGGACGTGACTCCCCTTGCCGTGCCCGCCGAGGCCGCCGCGCGTCCGGTCGGATTCACCGGCACCGACCTGCTGCTGCTGGTGATGGTCGTGGTCTGGGGCGTCAACTATATCGTCATCAAGGCGGTGCTGCGCGAGGTCGAGCCGCTGGCGTTCAACGCGGTGCGCTTTTCGGTGGCGGCGATCTGCCTCGCGGCGATCGCGTGGCTGCGCGGCGCTCCGCGGCCGGCGGCCGCGGACATCCGCCGGCTCGCGGGCCTGGGACTCCTCGGCAATACCATCTACCAGTTCAGCTTCATCCAGGGCCTCGCGCACACCCGGGTCGGGAACGCCGCCCTCATCATGGCCGCGGTGCCGGTGCAGACCGCCGTCATCAGCCACCTGCGCGGCGCCGAACGGATGCGGCCGCGTGACGCGCTGGGCCTGCTCATTTCGTTTGCCGGCATCGCCACGGTCGTGCTCGGCAGCGGCGCGGACGTGTCGTTCGGCGGGTCGACGGCGGGCGACCTGCTGATCCTTGCCGCCACCATCTGCTGGTCCTTCTACATCGTGGGCGTGAAGCCGCTCGCCGACCGGTACGGCGCGGTCACCGTGACGGCGTGGACCATGGGTCTGGGCGCGATTCCGCTGGTGCTGCTCTCGCTGCCGGCGGCCCTCGCCCAGCCGTGGCGCGCGGTGTCGGCGCATGCCTGGCTGGGCCTGGTTTTTTCGGCGTTCGGCGCGCTGGTCGTGGCCTACGTGATCTGGTCGCGCGGCGTGCAGCGCCTCGGCGCATCGCGCACCGCGCTCTACTCCAACCTCACGCCCTTCGTCGTCGCGCTGTCGGCGTGGGTGTGGCTGGGCGAGCCGCCCACCGCGTGGCAGGGCATCGGCGCCGTCGGCATTTTCACCGGCATCTGGCTGACGCGCACGTGAAACTGGTCTGCTTCGACATCGACGGCACCATCCTCTCGACCAACGGCGCGGGGCGCCGCGCCATCCACCGCGCGCTGGTCGACGTGCTCGGCACCGCGGGTCCGATCGACACCTTCCGCCTGGATGGCCGGACCGACGGAGAAATCGTCAGGCGCCTGGCCGAGGCCGCGGCGGTCAGCCACGACGACGCGACGGTGGACCGGGTGATCGACCGGTACGTGGAACACCTGCGCGAGGAGATCGCGAGGCCCGGGTACGCCACGGCGGTCTATCCGGGCGTGCGCGACCTGCTCGATGTGCTCGAGGAGCGGACGGACTGCGTGATCGGCCTGCTCACGGGGAATGTCGCGCGCGGCGCGGCGGCCAAGCTCAGGTCGGCCGACCTCGATTTCGAGCGCTTCCGGGTGAATGCCTTCGGCTCGGATCATCATGTGCGCAGCGAGCTGCCGGCGGTGGCGCAGCGCCGCGCGCGGGAGCTTCTGGGGCACCACGTAGCGGGCGCCGACGTGGTCATCATCGGGGACACGCCGGCCGACGTGCAGTGCGGCCGCGGCATTGGCGCGCGCGCGATCGGCGTGGCCACCGCGGCCTACACGGTGGAGCAGCTGATGGAGGCGGGCGCGTACGCGGCGTTCGGGGATCTGTCGGATACGGTGGCGGTGGTGGGGGCGATCTTCGCATGAGGGCGGTAGGGCGGTACGGCGGTTCGGCGGTAGGGCGGTACGGCGGTACGGCGGTACGACAAGCGCTTGTCGTTCTGGCGCTCGTTACCGGCCTTCCGCCGTGCCGCCTAGCCGCCCAGTCGCTCACCACCGTGACGTTCACCGTGGCTTCCGCGGCGGCGGTCGATTCGGTGCGGCGGCTCGGCATCGACGTGGTCGAGATTCATCCGCGCGCCGGCGGCGCCACCGACCTCGTGGCCGTCGTCACGCCGCGCGATCGCGACCAGCTCGGCTCGCGCGGCTGGACCGCCCGCGACCTCCCGCGCGCGCCCGCGGCCGCGGCGCTCGAGGCGCGCCGCGTCCTGATGGGCGCGCGCGCGTTCACCGTCTACCGCGACTTCGACGACCCCGCCCGGGGTGTCGCCGCCTGGCTGCGAGGCATGGCCGCCTCGCACCCCGGCGCCGTCACCCTCGACTCCATCGGGGCCAGCGTGCAGGGCCGGCCCATCCTCGCCGCCAAGATCGGACCGCCTAACGACGACCCCGACCGGCCCAACGTCATCTTCCTGGCGACCTACCACGCCCGCGAATGGGCCGCGACCGAGATGGCGATGCGGCTCCTGCGCTACCTCGCCGACTCGCTCCCCCTGCTCCCGGGCGGCGCGGCCCTCCTCGCCGGCCGCGACGTGTGGGTCATCCCCGTCGTGAATCCCGACGGCTACGAGTACACCTTCACGACCGAGCGCCTGTGGCGGAAGAACCGCCGGCCCAATGCCGACGGCTCGTTCGGCGTGGACCTCAACCGCAATCACGCGGGGTTCTGGGGCTACGACGACGCCGGCTCCAGCGCGCTGCCGAACTCGGAGATCTACCGCGGCCCGTCGGCCGCGTCCGAGCCCGAAGTGCGCGCCGTCGAAGCTTTCCACCGCGCCCATCCGCCCACCGCGTCCATCACCTACCACACCTATACCGGCGCGGTGCTGTACCCCTGGGCGCATGTGAACGGCAGCCGCTCGGGCGACGACGCCGTCTTTCGCGCGCTTGCCGGCTCCGACATCGCGCCCGCCATTCCCGACTCGCTGCCCGCGTCCATCAATGCCTACTACCACCCGGGACCGGGCTGGCACCTCTATCCCACCAACGGCGACTACACGTCGTATGCGTATCGCGCCTTCCGCACCGCCGCCTTCACCGTCGAGCTGACGAGCGGCTGCTGCGTCGGCGGCGCCTCGTACGGATTCGTGTTTCCCGACGACGAGGCGCTCCTCGCGCGCCTGACGGCGGACAACATCCCCTTCGCCCTCACGCTGCTGCGCGAAGCGGTGAACCTGAACGCCGGCGCGGCCTTCCCGGCCGCGGCCGGCGCGGTCCAGCAGTTCGAGTCGGTGTGGCCCGAGCTCCAGGTGCTGCTCGACCAGCCCGCCAACTCCGGCAATCCCCCCGTGGATATCGCCACCGATTCGGGCCGCATCGCTTTCGCCCTCCTCCCGCGCGACACCATGGGCGTCGGCAAGCGCTTCGTCCGCAAGATCTCGAACGACCGGCTGCTGCTCGACGCGCGCGCCATCCGCCTGCCCCTCGACGGTCTCGCCGCCGAAATCCTGGCGCGCGACGGCGGCGAGCTGCCGTCCACGCCCTGGCACGGCTTCACCCGCGGGCCCGGCGGATACGAAGGGCAGTGGGCGTGGTACGGTTTCCTCGATACCCTCGTCTCGCCGGCGATCACCGTGACGGGACGCTCCAACCTCTCGCTCTTTTTCTGGACGCGGCACGGCGGCAGCATCTTCCAGCAGGCCTCGCGGGGTCGCGTCGAAGTGTCGGCCGACAACGGCCCGTGGACACCGGTGGCCGCCGTGGTGGGCGCGGCGCCGCAGTGGTATCCCGTCAGTGCCCGGCTGGGCACGGCTGCCGCCGGCGCATCGAGCATCCGGATCCGGTTCATCGCCGTGGCGATGGACTGGGGCGTGGACGCGATCGCGCTCACGGCGAGCGACGCGCTGGTCGCGCGCCTCTTCACGCCGGCGAATATCGCGCGCGCGGTGACGATCGAGATCTCGGCCAATCCGGTGCGCGCCGCGCCGCTGGTCCTGCGCTGGCCGGCCGCGACCGGCAGCGCGCGCGCCGACGTCTTCTCGCTCACCGGCACCCGCGTGATGACCGCGTCACTCGGCAGCGACCCCGGACGCTGGTCGTGGGATCTCACCAACGAGTCGGGGCAGGGTATCACCAACGGCGCCTATTTCATCGTCGTCACCCGCGGCGACGGATCACAGCTGCGCCGCCGAGTGCTGGTGGCGCGATGAGGATGACGCGATGATCGGTATCGGTATCGACGTGGTGCCCGTCCAGCGGGTGCAGGAGATGCTCGACCGTCACGGCGATCGCGCGCTCCAGAGGCTGTTCACGCCCACCGAAATCGCGCGCGCGAAGGACCTCGCCCACCAGGTGCTATTCCTCGCCGGGCGGATCGCCGCGAAAGAAGCCGCCTACAAGGCGCTCTCGGCCCAGGGCGCCGACCTCGGCATCGGATGGCAGAGCATCGAGGTCGAGCGGCTGGAGGACGGCCGGCCGCAGCTCGTCCTCCACGGGCCGGCCCTCGCGCGATTCAACGCGCTCGGCGCGACGCGGTGTCACGTGTCGCTCAGCCATGACGGCGGCATCGCGGCGGCAGTGGTCATGATTGAATAAGGGAGGCTGTGTTGGTAAGATTCAGAACGCCCATTACTTGAGATTGAGACTCATTTGCAATTAGTGCTCGCCATTCTTTCCGCCGCGATCCTCCAGACGCCGGCGCTCGCACAGACCACCGCCCAGGCCCAGGAGCCGGGCGTGGATGCCGCGCGCCGCATCGTCGCGACGCTCCAGCTCGCCGCCCAGGAATACCGCCTCGCGTGGACGGGCGATTCGCTCGCGCAGCCGGGCGAGTGGGCCGAAGCCCGCCTCTTCGTCGCCGAAGCCAGCCGTTCCGCGGCCCAGCTGCCCCCCGCGATCCGGGCCGAGATCGCGCCGCGCCTCGACAGCATCGCGACCCGTCTGGCCGCCAGGATGCCGGCCGAGTCGCTCGCGGCATTTGCCGCGAACGTGGAGTCGCGCCTCACGAAACTCTTCGGCGTGTCGCTCGACGAGCGCCCGACGCGCGAGCCGTCGATGGCGAGTGGCGAAGCGATCTACAACGCCGGCTGCAGGGGCTGCCACGGCATGACCGGCCACGGCGACGGCGCCGACGCGCTGGCGCAGCACATCACGCCGCCGCCCGCCAATTTTTCCGATACCTCGCTGCTCGCCGGCGTCACGCCCCTCGACTTCTATCGCAAGGTGACGCACGGCGTCCCCGGCACCCTGATGCCGGCTTTTGGCGACGGGCTTTCGCGCGAGCAGCGCTGGGACGTCGTGGCCTACATCCTGACCTTCTCGGATCCCACGGCGCGGCGCGGCCGAAGCGGCCAGCTCGCCGTGGTGTTCGCCACGGTGCGCGGCACGCTGGGCAGTGCCATGGAGATGGCCCGCCGCGGCGAGAACGATGCCGCCGCCGCGCGCGTGCTCGACGCCTACCTCGCATACGAGGCGGTCGAGGGGTCGCTGAACGCCTCCGCGCCGGCGATGGTGCGGCGCGCCGAATCGCGGTTCAGCGCCCTGCGCCTCGCGGTCGCGACCCGGGCGTCCGAAGCCGTCCGGGAGCGCAGTCGCGCCGACGTCCTGCTCAGCCTCGTCGAGGCGGAAGAAGCGCTGACCACCACCCACTCGGCCACCGGCCTCTTCATCGAGAGCCTGCTGCTGATGCTGCGGGAGGGCTTCGAGGCGATCCTGGTGATCGGCGCGATCATGGCGGTGCTGATGAAGTCGGGTGCGACGCAGGGCCAGCGCCACGTGCGCGTCGGCGTCGTAGCCGCGCTCGCCGCCAGCCTCGTCACCGCGGCCGTGCTGGAGCTGATCTTCCGCGTCACGCCGACGCAGCGCGAAGCGCTCGAGGGCGGCGTGATGCTCGTCGCCGCCGCCGTGCTCTTCTACGCGTCGTACTGGCTGATCTCCAAGGTGGAGATCGCCGCGTGGACGCGATTCGTGAAGGACAAGGTGCAGCGCGCCGCCGCCAGCGGCAGCGGCCTCGCGATGGCCGGTATCGCCTTCCTCGCGGTCTATCGCGAAGGATTCGAGACGGTGCTGTTCTACAAGGCGCTGTACGTGACCGGCGGCGCCGGGGGCGCCGGGCCGATCACCGCGGGCATTGTTGCCGGGCTCGCTGCCCTGGTCGTGCTCTTCTTCGGCATCGAGCGGTTCGGGCTCAAGATTCCGATGCGGCCGTTCTTCGCCGCCACCGGCGCGACGCTGGCGTTCATGGCGTTCGTGTTCGCGGGCGACGGCGTGAAGGAGCTCCAGGAGGGCGGGTACATCCATAGCGGCCTGCTGTCGTGGGCGCCGCGCAATGACTTCCTCGGCATCTACCCGACGGTCGAGTCACTGGCGCTGCAGCTGCTGATCCTGCTGGCGCTGCTGTTCGGGCTGGTCTGGACTTTCGTGGTGGTGCCGCGGCGCCGAGCGGGGGCCGTGCCGGACGATATCAACGCGCCGATCGACCGCGGATCCCGCAAGACGCAGGCGCGGAAGTCGCGGGTCTAGTTCGCGGCGGGCACCGCGCGCAGCTGCCACGATCCGGCGGCGCGCTGCGCGAACGACAGTCGATTCGCCGCCTCGACGCCGCTCACCCGATAGGCTGACACCGTCGTCACGTCGGGGACGTGAATCCTCGCCACCACGGCTCCCGGCGCCATCGTTCCGCTCACCAGCACGCTCGCTCCCGCCGCCGTCATCTCGCTGTACACCGCTCCCTGCACGGCCGACACCGAATCCACGCGGCCACCCGATATCGTGAGCACCAGCGCGCCGGTGCTGTCGTCGGATGCGTCGAGCACGATGTTCACGACTCCCGGTACCGTCGGCGCGAGCGACGCGCCAGGCTCGGCGCAGGCGGTGAGGGCGAGCGCGGCGAGCACCGTGGCGAAGAGACGAGCCGTCTTCATCGGGCGCCGCCATGCAGGGAGACGCGCACGGCGCCGGCCGTCGCCGGAGCGCCGGCATGGCGCGTCATCCAGGCGAGGACGTCCCCGGCGTTGAAGGTGCCGTCGTTGTTGCCCTGCACGTCCATCTGGTGCTTCTCGGCGCTCGTTAGGCCGCTGCCGTGGAGCAGCTGCTGCACCGCGCCGGTGAAGCTGACGGGCGCGCCGACAGTCGGGATCGCGTTGAGGACGACGTCGAGGGTGATCACGCCGCCGGCGACGGCGATGTTGCGCAGCTCGATGGTGGACGCGGCGCCGCCGTTGGCGAGCATCGAGGGGAGCGTGGCGTCGGTCGCGAGCCGGTTCACGGTGGCGCCGGGGAAGGGATCCCCCGCGTCGCCCAGGTTGGCGCGCGCCCGCAAGTCGGTGCGGCCGTCGGCCTGCACCAGGGCGATACCGGGGCGCAGGTCGTTCTCGTTGGCGCCGTAGTTCGGCAGCGCGGCGTCGAGGACGCCCTCGTCCACGTGCCACACCAGCAGGCCGCTGCCCGGCAGGCCGGCGTCGGCGCCGGTGTTCTGGCGATTCTCGAGCAGCAGGTACTCGCGGGTGCCGGGGATATCGATCCGATACGACCGCCGCGCGGTCTCGGCGGGGGCGATGGTCAGCGGGCGGCTCGACGTCACCGTGGTCACGTCCATCCAGCCGAGACGGTTGCGCGTCCACGCGCTCATCAGGCCGGGGCGTCCGTCGGCGAGGTAGAGCCCGTAGCCCATGACATCCCAGGCGCCCACGCCGTATGAGGAGTGGTCCAGGTCGTAGAGGTCGGGCAGGCCCAGCGCGTGTCCCATCTCGTGCGCGGTGATGTTGACCGACGCGATGCCGCTGCCGCCGCAGTGCAGGCCCGCGGCGATCACGTAGTCGTCGATCCTGATGGGCTGGCCATTGGCGCCGATGCTGCGCGTCGTGAAGGCGGCGCCGCCGAACGCCGTGGTCTGGCTGACGCGGAAGCCGGTCGCGATCGGCCCGCCCAGCGCGTCGGTGCGGCACACGCCGTCGGCGAGAGGATGGACGAGGATGGCGAGGTCGACGTAGCCGTCGTCGTCGCCCGAGTCGGGCACGCCGTCGGGGCCGTCGTTGTCGTACCGGCGCCAGTCCACCGCCGCGTCAGCCGCGAGGAGGATGTCGTGGATGAACGGCGTCTGCTGGCGGCCGTAGCTGCTCTTCGTATTCGGCAGCTTCAGCCACGGCGTCACGGCGCCGGCGATGGTGAAGCGTCCGCCCGAGACCTCGCCGTAGTATTGCGCCAGCGAGTAACGCGAGCCGTTTCCGTCAGGCGCGAAGAAGAGGGTATCGAGGGCGCCGGTGGTGATGGTCGGCGCGTAGTCGGAGTACGTCGCGGCGAGGACCGCGGCGCGGAAGGTGCCGCGCAGGTCGTATTCGCCGGGGAAGTGCGGGCTGGCCATCATGCTGGCGCTGGCGGCGGCGCGGCTCGTCGAAACGGCCGCGGCGCGTGACAGCCACGCATGACCGAACACCTGGCCGTGCTGCTCGCCGGCGAAGAACCGCTCGACCCAGGCGGGCGGAGTGGTGCCGACGCCCTGTGCGCCGGCGCTGCCGAAAAGCAGCGCACTAAGAGTGCCGGCCAGCAGGGCTGGCCGCAGCAGGAACCGCATGTTTTTCAAGAGAGCGAATAATACAATTCGGCACTGCGCGGAGGTATCAGGAAAGGACTACAGCAGGGAACTTTTCGGTGACCAAACCGGCGTTTCTGCGGCGAATAATGGTGATTATCGTCACCGGCCCGAAGCGCCTACATTCCAGTCATGCGCTACCACTATTTCGTGCTGTCCACGCTGCTTGCGGCGGCTCCGCTGTCGGCCCAGGCCCGCCGCGCGCCGGCCGCTCCGAATCTGCCCCGAACTCGGCCCGAGACGACCGCCTATCGCGAGACGTCGCGCTACGACGACGTCGTTGCCTTCATCGCCGCGTTGCCGCGCTCGCCGCTGATCCACGTGCGCTCGATGGGCTACACGACCGAGGGGCGCAGCATTCCGCTCGTGGTCGTCGGCCGGCTGGCCGATGCGTCGCCGGCCGGGGTGATGGCGTCGGGCAAGCTGCGCATCTACATCCAGGCCAACATCCACGCCGGCGAGGTCGAAGGAAAGGAAGCGGCGCTGGTGCTGCTGCGCGACCTGGCCGCGGGACGGCACGCGCGCTGGCTCGACTCGGTCGTCCTGCTGGTCGCGCCGATCTACAACGCCGACGGCAACGAGCGGGTGAGCCTGACCAACCGGGGGCTCCAGCTCGGCCCGATCGGCGGCATGGGGCAGCGGCCCAACGCGATGCAGCTCGACCTCAACCGCGACCACATCAAGCTCGAGTCGCCCGAAGCGCGCTCGCAGGTGCTGCTGCTGCGCGAGTACGATCCGCATGTCGCCATCGATCTGCACACCACCGACGGGTCGGTGCACGGCTATCACCTCACGTATGCCGAGCCGCTGCATCCGGCGACCGACAGCGCGATCGTGAACCTGCTGCGGCGGGACCTGCTGCCGGCAGTCACGCAGACGGTCAAGCGCACCGATGGCTGGGACTTCTTCTATTACGGCAACATGCCGGAGAGCCCGGTGGATCGTGGCGGCGGGGGCGCGGACCGCGGGTGGTATTCGTTCGACCACCGGCCGCGCTTCAGCAACAACTACTGGGGCATCCGGAACCGGATCGGCATTCTCAGCGAGGCGTACTCGTACGCCACGTTCGAGGATCGCATCAACGCGACGCGGCGCTTTGTGGAGGAAACGGTGACGTACGCGGCGGCGCATGCCACGCGCATCCGCGGCATCACGGCGGCGGCCGACGCGCACGTCGTGACCGGCGAATCGCTGGCGGTGCGGGCGAAGCTGCACC
>JAYTEN010000231.1:0-10558 GCA_043735145.1 Gemmatimonadota bacterium
GGCTGGAGCACCACGTACCAGAGTCCGCGACCCTGGGCGTCGGCGATCACCCGCAGGTTCGTGGACTGCGCGATGAGGACCACCGACAGCGCCGACAGCAGGATCGGAATCTCGTACGCGATCACCTGCGCCACCGACCGCATGCCGCCCAGCACCGCGTACTTGTTGTTCGACGACCAGCCCGCCATGAAGATGCCGAGCACCGAAACCCCCGACAGCGCCACAATGATGAGCAGGCCGTAGGGCTGGTCGGCGAACGCCTCGGCGCCGGTGAGCGGGATGAGCGACGTGATGCACAGCGTCGGCACGAACACCAGCACCGGCGCCAGGATGTAGACGAAGCGGTCGGCGGCAACCGGCGTGAGGATCTGCTTGCCCAGCAGCTTCAGCATGTCGGCGACGGTCTGAAGCGAGCCGTGCGGGCCGACTTCCATCGGGCCCAGCCGCCGCTGGATGTGCGCGGAGACCTTGCGCTCGAGCCAGATCAGGAAGAGCACGTTGAGCGACAGGTAGCCCATGATCGCGGCGACGCCGAGCCCCAGCGTGGCGACAAACTCCCCGACGTACCCGGCCAGAAAGTCGCGTACGGAACCGATCATCGGGGCTGTTTACCCCTTACCCCATACCCCATACCCCTCACCTGTCGATCTCCGGCATGACGACATCGATGCTGCCGAGAATCGCCACCGCATCCGCGACCATCGTCCCGCGCATCACGTCCTGCATCGCGGCGAGATTGGCGAACGACGGGGTGCGGAACTTGGCCCGCCACGGCTCCGTGCCGCCCTCCGACACGATGATGATGCCGTAGGCGCCGCGCGCGCTTTCGACCGCGTAGTAGTGCGTTCCCGCCGGCGGCTTGAGGCGCTTGCGCACGCCGATCGAGCCAGGGGTGAGGATCGGTCCCGCCGGCAGCGCGTCGAGCGCCTGCTCGATGATGCGCACGCTCTGCTGCATCTCGGCGATGCGGACCATGTAGCGCGCGAAGACATCGCCCTCCGGCCGGGTCGGGATGTCGAACGCGAATCGCGCGTACGCGCCATACGGCTCGGCCTTCCGGACGTCGTAGGCCGCGCCCGACGCGCGCAGCATCGGCCCGGTCACGCCCCACGCGCGGCACGTCTCCAGCGAGATCACGCCGATGCCCTGGGCGCGCTGGCGGAAGATCACGTTCCCTTCGATGAGATCCTCGAACTCGGTCCAGCGGTGGCGCAGGCGTACCAGCACCTCGCGCGCGCGGCGCGGAAAGTCGGCGTCGAGATCCTTCGACAGGCCGCCGAATCGCGCCGTGCCGTAGGTCAGCCGCGAGCCGGTGACCGCCTCGAGCAGCCCGAGGATCGCCTCGCGGTCGTCGAACGAATAGAGGAACGGTGTCGCGGCGCCGAGATCCATCAGGAAGGCGCCGACCCAGAGCAGGTGCGAGGAGATGCGGTTGAACTCGCTCAGGATGACGCGCGCCACCAGCGCGCGCTCGGGCACGGCGATGCCGGCGATCTTCTCGACCGCTTCCGCCCACGCGACGTTGTAGATCAGGCCCGAGAGGTAGTCCTGGCGCGACGTATTCGGAAAGAACTGCGCGTAGGTGCGGCCTTCCGCCATCTTCTCGTGGGCGCGGTGCGAGTAGCCGATCACCGGGTCCACGTCGAGCAGGCGCTCACCCTGGAGGGTGAGCTTCAGCCGCAGCACGCCGTGCGTGGACGGATGCTGCGGGCCCATGTTGAGCGTATAGGTGTCGAGCGGCTCCGCGCTGCGCGGGGGGGCGCTCACTGCGGCGGGTTCTTCAACGGTGACGGATTGATGCTGTCGTCGTAGATGGACGGTGGTGGCGCGGTGAAGCTCTTCAGCAGTGGATGGAAATCGGTGTCCTCGGGCAGCAGCAGCCAGGTGAGGTTGGGGTGGCCCGAGAAGTTCAGCCCGTAGAACTCCCACACCTCGCGCTCGTTCCACGCCGCGATCGGGAAGACGCCGCTGAGGCTCAAGGCCGTGCCGCCGGCGGGAACCAGCGTCCGCAGCGCCACGCGGGCGGGCTCGTCGAACCGGTTGAAGGTGTAGATCAACTCGAAGCCCCCGTGCGCCTCGATGCGATCCACGCACGTCATCGACTCGTAGAAGAACTGCGCGCGCTCGGCCATGCGCGCCGCGTCGCCAATCCGGTCCGCCCCGATCCAGCGGTGCTCCTGCACGCCCGACAGCGGATGCTCACGCGGCGCCGGCACGATGAGGCCGGCGGCATCGAGGGCCCCGGCCAGGTCAGCCGCTTTGGCCAAAGCGCCGCCCCTGCTTGATCTTCTCCTCGAGCCTCAGGATTCCCGCGATCACCGCTTCGGGGCGCGGCGGACAGCCCGGAATATGGATGTCCACCGGCATGAACTTCTCGGCACCCTCGCTGATGGCGTACTGGCCCGGATACTTGAACGGCCCGCCGGAAATGGTGCAGCCGCCCATGGAAATCGACCACTTGGGACCCGGCATCTGGTCCCACAGGGTGCGAATCACCGGCGCCATTTTCCGCGAGATGGTCCCGGCCAGAATCATCAAGTCGGCTTGCCGGGGCGAAGGGCGGAAGACCGCGGCGCCAAACCGGTCGAGGTCGTATTTCGCCATGCCGACCGCCATCATCTCGATGGCACAGCAGGCGAGCCCGAAGGTCAGCGGCCAGAGCGAGTTGGCGCGGGCGAGATTGAGCACGTCGTCGAGCATGGCGAGCCGCACCCACGGGGCGGCGTCTTCGGCGAGCTGGTCGAGTTCCTGGTCGCTTGGCGGTACGGCGGCCGGGCGGTACGGCGGTACGGCTGCTGACCCGGCGTCTGGCGGAGCTATTCCCACCTGAATGCTCCGGTGCGCCACGAGTAGATCACCGCGAGACCGATGATGCCGACGAACAGCAGCAGCTCCACCGCCGCCTGCCAAGTCCCGATGGACCGGTAGACCAGGGCCACGGGGAACAGGTAGATCACGTCCACCGCCACCGCGAGATACAGGAGTGCGTACAGGTAGTAGGCGAGCGAGAACTGCCGCCACGCACCCCGTTCGGGGATGATGCCGCTTTCGTACGTCTTCAGCGTGTCGGGCCCGCCGCCGCGCGGCGCGATGAGCAACGGCACGATGACCGCGACCGCCCCGAAGGCAATTCCCAGGGCAAGAAACGCGATGATGTAGCGGTAGCGGAAGACCGGCTCGGCATCCACGGAGAGCCAAGCTACAGTCTCGCGCGCCGACGGGAAAGCGGTGGTTTGTGATGATCCCTTCAGGACCGTATCTTCGCGACGTGCACATCCGCATCACGACGATCGGCCTGCTTCTGGCCGGTGCAATTCCGCTGTCGGCTCAATGTCCGGACGGGTCGCCGCCGCCGTGCTCGGGGCGGGCCCGGGCGGCAGCGGGAGCGCCGGCGCTGAGCGTCGCAGTGCTGACGTTCAGCAACCTGACGCGCGACACCGCCGACGCGTATCTGGTCGAAGGTCTCGCCAACGACATCAGCGCGCAGCTCATCCGCATCGAGCGCATTACCGTCACCTCCCGCACGGCGGCGCGGCGTGCCGCACCGGACGCCTCGCCGGCCGCCATGGGACGGACGCTCAATGCCGCCTACCTCGTCACGGGCGGCGTGCAGCGCGGCGGCCAGCGCGTGCGCGTGTCGGTCGAGCTGATCCGCGCGGCCAATTCGCAGACCGTGTGGTCCGAACAATACGATCGGAGTGCCGCCGATCTCCTGACTCTCCAGACGGAGATTGCGACGCACGTCGCAAGCGGCATCACCGGCAGGCTCCTCCCGGCCGAACGGGCGGCGCTCGACGCCCGCCCCAAGGCAACTCCCGCGGCGTACGACCACATCCTGCGCGGGGACTTTCTCATCACGCCTCGCACCTTGCGGGACATGGAGCGCGCTCTGGCGGAGTACGAGGCCGCCCTCGAGATAGATCCACAGTCACCCCTGGGCTGGGCGCGGCTCGGCGCGGCCCTCGGGCTCTGTGCCGATTGGGGCTTCGGCTGTCGCGGGATGAGCGCAGATTCAATGCACGCGATGGGAAAACGCGCGGTCGCGCACGCCCTGGCGATCGATTCTCTCCTGCCCGAAGCGCACTCGGCGTGGTCGACACTCGTGTACGACCAGAACCTCGCTGAAGGCCTGCGCAGCATCGACCGCGCCCTCGCGCTGGCTCCGCGCCAGGCGCGTTATCGCGGCAACCGCGGCTGGCTCCTCGCCGAGTCGCTGCGGTTGCCCGAAGCCCTGGCGGAGATGGATCGCGCGCTCGCGCTCGATAACGCCAGCGCGATCACCTGGGAGATTCGCTCGAGGATCCTGATCGTGATGCGGCGTTTTCCCGAGGCACTGGCGGGTCTCGACAGCGCTTTGGCGAAGGAGCCTGAGCTGGCCCCGGCCTACCGCCGGCGCGCGGAGCTCAAGGTCCTCATGGGCGACAGCACCTGGCGGGAGGACGCGGAGGAGAGCGCGCGGCGCGCCGGCCGGCTGCCACAGATCGCCACGTGGGAAACACTGTTCGAGGCGTACCACGGCGACACGGTCCGCGCCCGAATCCGCCTGGACTCACTCACTGCCGCCCATGTCCGGAGCGACCCGCTCGTCTTCGCGGCGCTCAAGCTCGGCCGCGGCGACGCGATCCTGTCGGGCATGCCGCCAGCGGCAACGGCAGAGCCGTTCTGGGCGCAGTATCCCTGGTACGACTCCATCCGCAACGATCCACGCTTCCTCGAGATGCAGCGCCGCTACCGTCCATCACCGGCGGTCCCATGATCGCGGCAATCCTCGCTGTCTTCTCACTGCTGCAGCTCAGCCCGGCGCAGCGCGCGCGTGTTTCGTGGGTTCCGAATCCGCGCGCCGCGAACAGCACGTGGGTCTCCGACGCGTCGCACCATCTCCTGCCGGCCACGCGCGACACCCTCAATGCGATCATCGGCGCGCTCGAGCACGAGTCGAGCGCCGAGATCGCCGTCGCCGTCGTCGATTCGACCTCGGGGCTCGAGGCGCAGGAGTTCGCGACCGCGCTGCACCGCGCGTGGGGCGTCGGCAAGAGCGGCAAGGACAACGGCGTGCTGCTGCTGTGGGATCCGGTGGGGCGCGCGGTCTTCATCAGCGTCGGCTACGGCCTCGAGGGCGCAATCCCCGACCGCCGCGCCGGCCGCATCCGCGACGAGATCGTGGGTGAGTTCCGCCAGAGCCATTTCGACGCGGGCATCATTGCGGGCGTGCGCTCGCTGGCCGCCGCGGCGCGCGAAGAAGGCCCGCAGCAGCGCCAGGGTATCACGCGCAGCCTGGAGGGGGGTGGCGAATCGTCAGGCGGAGGCCGTGGCGGCGTGCTCGCCTGGGTGGGGGGCATCCTTGGCGGCCTCGCCGCGGCCATCGGCGGCATCTTCGGCTTCGTTCGCTGGCGGCGCTACCGCCCGCGCGAATGCTCCAACGGCCACCCGATGCGGCGGCTCACCGAGCAGCAGGAAAACGGCCAGCTCGACCAGGGTTCGCAGTCGGAGGAGCGGGTCGGCAGCGTCGACTGGGATGTGTGGGTCTGCAAGACCTGCCAGGAAGTGACGCGCATTCCGTACCGCCAGTGGGCGAGTCCGTACCAAGACTGCCCGAAGTGCAAGCGGCGTACGATGAGCGAGAGCACGAAGACGATCGAGGCGGCGACGACCTCGAGCGGCGGGACCGAGACCGTCATCGACCACTGCGGCAATTGCGGTTACCGGAGCGAAGGCACGCGGTCGACCCCGCGCATCGTCGAGCGCAGCAGATCCGGCGGCGCCAGCTTCAGCGGCGGATCGTCGGGCGGCGGCGGCAGCGGCGGCGGCAGCTTCGGCGGCGGCTCGGCGGGTGGCGGCGGAGCGGGCGGGAAGTACTAGCGCCCGCCCCCCCCCGGATCTACACCACCTTGCGTCCGGAAATCACGCGGACCAGGATCACCACGATCGCGATGACGAGCAGGATGTGGATGAAACCACCCATGGTGTACGAGGTCACAAACCCCAGGAACCACAGGACCAGCAGGATTACGGCGATTGTCCACAGCATTTTTGCTGACCTCCAAGAGGGTCGACTGCCAGGCGGGTCTGATTTGTCCGCCCCATTGTCAGTACTGCCAAAGTGCGTGTGATGTTCCGGACGGAAGTGACGGAGGCGCCTCCGGCTATTTGTAGCCCGCCGCCTGGAGCTCGAAGAGCTCGGCGTAGGTGCCCCGCTTGACGAGCAACTCCTCGTGCGTCCCCTCCTCCGCGATCGTCCCGTTCTCGAGTACCAGGATCCGGTCGGCCATCCGCACCGTCGAGAAGCGGTGCGAGATCAGCACCGCCATCTTGCCCCGCGTCAGCTCGGTGAAGCGCTGGAAGACCTGGAACTCCGCCCGCGCATCGAGCGCCGCGGTGGGCTCATCGAGGATCAGCACCTCGGCGTCGCGCAGATAGGCGCGCGCCAGCGCCACCTTCTGCCACTCGCCGCCCGACAGCTCGACGCCGCCCTCGAAGCGCTTGCCGAGCATCTGCTCGTAGCCGCCCTTCACCTTGGATGCGACATCCGCGGCGAGGCTGCGGTCGGCCGCCAGCTCGATCCGCGGCTGGTCGGCCACCGCGCCGATCTCGCCCACGCCGATGTTCTCGCGCAGCAGGAAATCGAAGCGCACGAAGTCCTGGAAGATCACGCCGATCGCGCGGTGCAGCGACGCGACGTCGTACTCCTTCAAGTCGGTGCCGTCGAGGAGGATCGTGCCCTCGTCGGGGTCGTAGAGCCGCGAGAGCAGCTTGACCAGCGTCGTCTTGCCGGCGCCGTTCTCGCCCACCAGCGCGATCCGCTCGCCGGGCGACAGCGTGAACGTCAGGTTGCGCACCGCCCACTTCTGGCTGCCGGGATACTTGAACCCCACGTCCCGGAACTCGAAGCCCCGCGCGATAGGCCGCGGCACGGCGCGCGCGCCCTCGCGCGAGGCGATCTCCGGCTTCATCTCGAAGAAGGTGAAAAGGTCCCGCAGATAGAGCGCCTGTTCGTAGAGCTGTGACGTATTCAGCAGCACGCCCTGGATGAGGTCGCGGCTCTGCCGGAAGCTGGCCGCGAGGAAGGTCAGCACGCCAAGCGTGAAGACGCCGGCCGGCGAATGGTGGCCGCGCACCGTCAGCACGATGATCCAGACGTAGGCGCCGTAGTAGCCCAGCGCCCCGAAGGTCGCGAGGAGCCATGCCACCAATCCGCGCCGCACCGCCAGCGTCTTGTTGGCCTGGTAGAAGGCATCGGCCAGCGTCGCGTACCGGTCCACCAGCCAGTCGGACAACCCGAAGAGCTTGATCTCCTTGGCGGTCTGGTCGCTCGCGCCGGTAAAACGCAGGTAGTCGAGCATGCGCCGCTCGGGGGTCCACCGGAACAGCAGCGAATATCCCAGCGTCGCGTAGTGGGTCTCGCCGATGAACGACGGCAGCACCGCGATCACCAGCAGGATGAGCAGCCACGGTACGTAGAAGATCAGCGCCGCCGTCAGCGACAACAGCGTGATGAGGCTCTGCGCGGTGCCGAGGATCAGCGCGATCAGGCCGATGCGGCCCACCGTCTGCCGCCGCGCGCGCTCGAGATGGTCGTAGAACTCGGGGTCCTCGAACTGCTTGAGGTCCAGCGTGGACGCGTGCTGCATCAGCCGTACGCTCACGACATTGCTGAAGAGATCGCCGAGCAGTGACTCGACCAACGATCCCGCCCGGGCCACGCCCTCGCTGAATATCGCGAGCGACAGCTCGACGCCGACCAGGACGATGAGGTGCCGCCAGTCCACCGGCCGGCCGGCGGCGTGCTCCGCGATGGAGCCCACCACGCCGTCGATGATCAACTTGCCGATCCATAGAATGCCCAGGGGAGTCAGCGCGCGAACGAGCCGCAGCCCCACGATCAGCGCCGCGTACCGGTGGTGCGTTTCCCAGACCATCTTGATCAGCGGCGGGACGTTCTTCAGCGCCTGGAAGCGTTCTCTCCAGGTCGGCTTTTCCCCCGCGTCGCCCAGTGGGCTGCGGGGCGTGCGGGGAATGTTCGGCGCCGATGTCATAGACCCGGTTCTTAACCGCACTGACGGTCCAACGTCAACCGGGAGGCGCGACGCGGTCTTCCCGGGGCCTCCGCCCTTCGTGTTGCATCCCGCCGCACGCGGCATCACCTTCGTGTGAATGACTCGTTGGTCCTGGGTAATCGATCAGCGCAAATGCATCGGCTGTCACGCCTGCACCACCGCGTGCAAGTCCGAGAATGACGTCGCCGTCGGCGTCTTCCGCACCTGGGTCAAGAACGTCGACGTCGGCGAATTCCCCGACGTGCGCCGCCACTTCGCGGTCCTCCGCTGCAACCACTGTGAAGACGCGCCCTGCGTCGAGATCTGCCCCGTCACCGCGATGTACCAGCGCGACGACGGCCTCGTCGATTTCGACGAGGACCGCTGCATCGGCTGCAAGGCCTGCATGCAGGCCTGCCCCTACGACGCGATCTACATGGATCCCGTCTCCAACACCGCCGAGAAGTGCAATTTCTGCTCCCACCGCGTGGACGAGGGGCTGTTGCCGGCGTGCGTCGTCGTCTGCCCCGTCGAGGCGCTCGTCTTCGGCGACATGGACGACCCGACCAGCAAAGTGAGCCGCGAGCTCGCCAAAGCGCCTGCGAAGGTCCGCCGCCCCGAGCAGAAAACGAAACCCAAGGCGTTCTACCTCGGCGCGCATCCGGACACCCTCGACCCGCTGGCTCCTGAGCACCGGAAGCTGTACGCCTCGTCCGACCGGAAAATGGGACTGGGGGGCGGGGGGACGGAGGGACGGGAAAGCACTGCCCGTCCCACTATCCCAGCGTCCCACCGTCCCACCGTTTCCTACGACATCCCGAAATCGAAGCCGTGGGGCTGGAAGGTCTCCAGCTACATCTGGACCAAGAGCATCGCGGCGGGCGCCGCGCTGGTGCCGGCGCTGTTGCGGCTCAACCACGGCGACACCTCCGGCATCCTCTTCTCGCGCGTAGCGCCCGCCCTCGCGCTGGTGTTTCTCGCCATCACCGGCGTGCTGCTGGTTGCCGATCTCAAGCGCCCCGAGCGCTTCTGGACCATCCTGGTCCGTCCGCAGTGGCGCAGCTGGCTGGCGCGCGGCGCCTTTGCGATCACCGCGTATGGCGCGCTCCTCGCCGCGTGGGCCCTGGCCTGGTGGGTGGGCGCGGACCAGTGGATCAACATCCTCGCGGCGCCGGTCGCGCTGCTGGCCATCCTCACCGCGATCTACACCGCCTTCCTCTTCGCGCAGTGCGAGGGCCGCGATCTGTGGCAGAGCCGGCTCCTCGCCTGGCACCTGGGCCTGCACGCGCCCATCGCGGGCATGGCCGCGCTCATGATCGCGGCGGCCTTCACCCGGGGATCGGTACACGTGGCCGGCTTCGCGCCCTGGCTCGGCGGCGCGCTGTGGTTGAACGTGGCGCTGGCCCTCGTCGACGCCTACGGCCGGCACGGCACCGCGAACGCCGAGGCCGCCGCCGACGCCCTGGTGCGCGGGCCGCGCGGCGCGCGTTTCTGGTTCTCGTTAGGCGCCGGGGCGCTCGTGCCCGCGTTGGTACTGTGGTTCGCGCCCGCCAGCCTGCATTTCGCCATCGCCCCCATCGTGCTGCTCGGGCTGTGGGAATACGGGCACTGTTTCGTCCTCGCCGGCCAGGATCCACCGATCTCATGACCGACATCAAGTCGCCCAGTCGCCCAGTCGCCCAGTCGCCCAGTCTGCATCCAGCGGACGATGGACGCATGCAGCACGGCTTCTCCGCCTTTCCCGCCGTCGAGCGGTGGAGCGACTGGGTCGAAGGCGGGCGGCACTACAGTCTCATCGCCACGACGTGCTTCAATTGCGAGGCCGCGTGCGGACTGCTGGCCTACGTGGACCACGAGACGCGCGTCATCAGGAAGTTCGAGGGCAACCCGCGCCACCCGGGCAGCCGCGGCCGCAACTGCGCCAAGGGGCCCGCGACCCTCAACCAGATTCACGATCCCGAGCGCATCCTGTATCCGCTCAAGCGCACCGGCGCGCGCGGCGAGGGCAAGTGGGAACGGGTGAGCTGGGACGAGGCGCTCGACGATCTCGCCGGCCGCATCCGCGCGGCGATCCTGGCAAAGACGCCGAACCAGGTGATGTACCACGTCGGCCGCCCCGGCGAAGACGGCTACACCGAGCGGGTGCTCGCCGCGTGGGGCGTGGACGGCCACAACAGCCACACCAACATCTGCTCGGCGGGCGCGCGCGCGGGCTACGCCTTCTGGATGGGCATGGACCGCCCCAACCCCGATCATGCCAACGCGAAGTGCATCCTGCTCATCAGCTCGCACCTCGAGAGCGGCCACTACTTCAACCCGCACGCGCAGCGGATCCTCGAGGCGAAGGAACGCGGCGCGACCATCATCGTGATGGATCCGCGGCTCTCCAATACCGCAACCCATGCCGATCACTGGATGCCGACGTACCCCGGCAGCGAGCCCGCGGTGCTGCTTGCCATCGCGAACATCCTGATCGGCTCGAAGCGGTACGACCGCGAGTTTGTGAGAAAATGGGTGAACTGGGA
>JAYTEN010000232.1:0-5851 GCA_043735145.1 Gemmatimonadota bacterium
CGAGCCGGACGTGCATGCCGCCCTCGCCGTTGCTCGCGAGCTCGCTCGTTGCGCACGAGATGCCTGCTGCGCCGAGGTCCTGGATGCCTTCGACCAGGCCGGCGTGCAGCACCTCGAGGGTGCACTCGATGAGCAGCTTCTCCATGAACGGGTCGCCGACCTGCACCGCGGGGCGTTTGGTGGGGTGCGCGTCGTCGAAGGTCTCCGAGGCGAGGATCGATGCTCCGCCGATGCCGTCGCCGCCGGTCTTGGCGCCGTACAGCACGACGAGGTTGCCCACACCCTTGGCACTCGCGAGGTGGATGTCGCCGTGCCTCAGCACCCCGAGCGCGAGGGCGTTGACGAGTGGATTGCCTTGGTAGCAGGGGTCGAAGACGACCTCGCCGCCGATGTTGGGCAGGCCGAGGCAGTTGCCGTAGCCACCGATGCCGGCGACCACACCGGGCAGCACCCGGCGGGTGTCAGGGTGGCCGGGGGCGCCGAAGCGCAGCGGGTCCATCACCGCGACCGGACGAGCACCCATCGAGATGATGTCGCGCACGATGCCGCCGACGCCGGTGGCCGCGCCCTGGTAGGGCTCGACGGCCGAGGGATGGTTATGCGACTCCATCTTGAAGCAGAGCGCCCAGCCTCCGCCGATGCGCACCACGCCGGCATTCTCGCCCGGACCCTGGACCACCTGCGGCCCCTTTGTGGGCAGCCCTCGCAGGATCGGCTTGCTGTGCTTGTAGGAGCAGTGTTCGCTCCACAGGGCGGAGAAGATGCCGAGCTCGCAGAAGGTCGGCTCGCGGCCCATCACCGCCAGCAGGGCGGCGTACTCGCGTTCGTTGAGGCCGTGTCCGCGCACCAACTCGGGAGTGATGGCCGGGTCGCCGGGGCGCGGGCGCGCCGTCATGCTTTCTTCTTCCCTCCGAGGCCGCCGATCAGGTCACCGAAAAAGCTGGTGAGGGCGCCGGGATTCTTGTCGAGCAGGCTCTCGGCCTCGCCGGCGTCGAACCAGATGCCCCGGCAGTCCGCGCAGCGGTCGATCGTCACGCCGTGGTACTGCTCCGGCTTCAAGTGGCCGCCGCAGGCGGGGCAGCGCCCGAGGTGCGCCTGGCGCTCCTCGGCATGCTTCAGCTTGGCGGCTGCTTCACGCCGCTTGGCGAGGCGCTCGGCCTCGATGCGGTTGAAGTATTCCTCTTCGCCCTTGGATCTGTGGATGTCGTCGGCCATGGTCCGTTCGCTCAGGGGGTGATCCGGACGCCGGTCACGGCGCCCGACGGGGTGTCGGAGGGTGTCGCGCGCGTGGCTTCCGGCGCGCGGTCCGGCGGGGAGCTGCTCTGGCCGGCGTAGTGGTGCCCATCGCCGCGCGCGATGCAGTCGACCACCTGGCCGTTCTGGAGGAACACCACGTCGAGCCAGCCGACGTGGCGCTCGTTGAAGTTCCGGTAGAAGAGGAAGGTCCAGTCGCCGTTGCGCTTGGTGACCGCGGGCTCGCCCCAGGCGGCAACCACGTCGGGCTGGGTCATGCCGGGACGGATCATCCCCGTCTCGACCGGGGCGGGTGTCGCGGCGGGGGCCGGGTCCTGCGCGCGCGCGGTAAGGGGCGCAAGCAGCAGTGCGGCGGCGAGGCTCATGGTCAGGCGCATGGCAACCTCCTCAGGAAACTGGTGAATGGGGAATGGGGAATGGGGAATGGGCGTGGACCATTTTCGGCCCATTCCCCATTTCCCATTTCCCATTCCCCGATTCGAAGTCGAACATCGCCGCCCCGTCGGCCGAGCCGACCAGCGCGTCGACGGCGGTCTCGGGGTGCGGCATGAGTCCCACGACATTCCGGCCTTCGTTGCAGATGCCCGCGATGTCGCGCAGCGCGCCGTTGGGATTGCCGCGCACATAACGGAAGACGACGCGCTGCTCGCGCTCGAGGCGGTCCAGGGTGGCTTCGTCGGCGATGTAGCGGCCCTCGCCGTGCGCGATCGGGTACTTCACTTCCTGCCCGACGCGGTAGCCGGCGGTGAAAGGCGTGCTGTCGGTCTCGACGCGGCAGATCACGAACTGCGACACGAACGACAGCCCCTCGTTGCGCACCAGCGCGCCGGGCAGGAGGTGCGCCTCGCAGAGGATCTGGAAGCCGTTGCAGATGCCCAGGAGCGGGCGTCCCGCGGCGGCGTGCGCGGTCACGGCGCGCATGATCGGCGAGAACCGCGCGATCGCGCCGGCGCGCAGGTAATCGCCGTAGGAGAAGCCGCCGGGGAGGATCACCACGTCGGCGCCCTCGAGGTCGGTGGAGCGGTGCCAGACGATGCTCGCGGTGTGGCCGGCGGCGCGGGCCGCAAGGGCGGCCTCGACGTCGCGGTTGGAGCCGGGGAACTGCACCACGGCCACCTTCACGGGCGGGCCTCGATCGTATCGATGGTGTAGTCCTCGGTCACCGGGTTGGCGACCAGCTGCTCGCACATCTCGCGCAGCCGCTCGCGCACCTGCGGCTCGCTGTCGGCCTCGACCGCGATCTCGAGGGTGCGCCCGACGCGCACCGAGCCGACGCCCGTGAAGCCTAACGAGCCAAGGGCGTGCTCGACGGCGTGGCCCTGCGGGTCGAGGAGGCCGGCGCGGGGCATGACGCGGACGCGCGCGACGAACGCGGTCACTGCGGGTTTCCCCCGCGGCGGCGCGATCGGGGGATCTGGAACGGCACCATCTTCGGGTTCAGGTCGTCGTCCACCGGGCGCCCCGTGTCGTCGGGGTCCTCGTCGTGGAGCGGCTCCCGGTGGTCGGGCCGGCGCTCGAGGAAGCCGAGCAGCGCGGCGCGGATGAGCCCGAACAGGATGTAGAGGAAGATGAACGGGAAGATGAAGTATTCGGGCACCGCCAGGATCAGCGTGATCGCGACCAGCGACACCACCAGCGTGACCAGTCCCCGGGGGGTCCGCAGCCCCGGCTTGGGCCAGACGGGATAGGGCACGTGGCTGACCATCAGCAGCGAGCAGCCGATCATGAAGACGGCGAGGGCCAGCGGCTGCTTGATGACCGGAAAGAAGTGCGCCTGGTAGAAGGGCGTCTGGCTGAAGGGCCAGAAGGTGGCGAGCGCGATGCCCGCGCCCGGCGAGGGCAGCCCGAAGAACTGCGACTTGGCGTGGCCGGCCTGCTCGACGTTGAAGCGCGCGAGGCGCAGCACCACCGCCAGGATAAACAGGAAACTGAGGAGCCACGCCCATTCGCCGGTACGAAAGGTATGGAAGTAGACCAGCATCGCCGGCGCGACGCCGAAGGAGATGGCATCGACCAGCGAGTCGAGCTCGGCGCCGAAGGCGGTGCCGGTGCGCGTCATGCGCGCGGCGCTGCCGTCGAGGGCGTCCATGAAGGCGCCAGCGACGATGAACCACGCGGCGTGCTCGAAGTTGCCGCGCGCCGACTCGACGATGGACCAGATGCCGAAGAAGAGATTGCCGGACGTGAAGGCGCCCGGGAGGATCACAATCGCCCGGCGCATGCCGCTGCGATGCCGGGGCGGGTTCACTCCAGCTCCGCCAGCACCGTCAGGCCGGCATGGACCTTGTCGCCGACCTGGGCCGTGACCTTGCAGCCGGTCCCCAGGAAGACGTCGACGCGCGACCCGAAGCGGATCATGCCCATGCGCTCGCCCTGGCGCGCCATCTCGCCGGGGGAGCCGTCGGTGACGATGCGGCGCGCGATGGCGCCGGCGATCTGGCGCACCAGCACCGCGGGTCCGCGGGTGCTGCGGATGCCGACGGAGGCCTGCTCGTTGAGGAGGGACGCCTTCTCGTGATGCGCCACCAGGAATTCGCCCGGGTTGTAGTGGACGATCTCGATCTCGCCGTTCACGGGATACCGGTTCACGTGGACGTTGACCACGTTCATGAAGATCGAGATTCGCGTCGCCTTGCCATGAAGATACATGGGCTCGTCCACCTGGGCGATGGAAATGACCTTTCCGTCGGCGGGCGAGATGACCAGGTTCTCGCCGCGCGGGCCGTCGCGCTCCGGGTCCCGGAAGAAGACGAAGAGCCACGTCAACAGCGCCGCCCCGACGATCACCAGGACCAGCGCGGGAATGCCGGGCCACGCGTACCAGACCAGCAGCAGCGTCATTTCGAGCACGATGCCGATCCGGATGAAAGGCCAGCCTTCGGGAGCCATGCGCATCAGCGCACCTCGAGAGGACGGCCGGTGAGCCGTCGGTAGATGTCACGATACCGTTCGGTCGTGGCCTGCACGACCTCGGCGGGGAGGGGCGGCGGAGGCGGCTCGGCATTCCACCGCCCCGCCTGCCGGATGCCGTCCAGGTAGTCGCGCACCGGCTGCTTGTCGAAGCTGGGCTGGGGCCCGCCGGGTGCGTACCGGTCGGCCGGCCAGAACCTCGAGCTGTCGGGCGTCAGGACCTCGTCGATCAGCACCAGCCGGCCCTTCGCGTCGATGCCGAACTCGAACTTGGTGTCGGCGATGATGATGCCGCGCTGCGCGGCGAAGGCCTGCGCCTCGCGATAGAGTGACAGCGAGCGGTCCTTGAGCTGGCCGGCGAGGTCGGTACCGATCGCCTGCTGGACCGTCGCGTAGGTGACGTTCTCGTCGTGCCCGCTGTCGGCCTTGGTCGCGGGCGAGAAAATCGGCGGCTCGAACTGCTCGGATTCACGCAGTCCCGGGGCCAGCGCTTCGCCGGCCAGCGTTCCCTGCTGCCGGTACTCCTTCCACGCGCTGCCGCTGAGGTAACCGCGCACCACGCACTCGAACAGGACCGGCTCGGTCCTGACGACCAGCATCGCGCGGCCCGCGAGCGCCGCCCGGTGCGGCGCGAGGGCCGGCACCGCCGCGATGATCGCCTCGGCGGTGCTCGCCAGGCAGTGATGGGGTGACGCGGCCTGGAGGGTGTCGAACCAGAAGGCGCTGATCTGGGTCAGCACCGCGCCCTTGTCGGGCACCGGCTCGTTCATCACGACGTCGAAGGCGCTGATGCGGTCGCTCGCGACCATCAGCAGCCGGTTCTCGTCCACGGCGTAGACCTCGCGGACCTTGCCGCGGCGGACAAGGGGCAGGGGCAACTCGCTCTGGAGCACAGCGGTCATACACGGACCTCGGCGGATGGGGCCTCGGGGAGGCGCGACAGGATCGGTGCGACGATATCATGCAGGAACTCGTCCACCTGCTCGGGCGAACGGCCAACGTAATGCAGCGGATCGAGGTCGCGCCCGACCTCGGCAACCCTCGTGCCCGCGAAGGCGGGGTCGGCGGCGAGCCGCGCGATGAGATCGTTCTCGGCGCCGTCTTCGGCCACGGCGCGCGCGACGTCGAGGCTGTGGCGGCGGATTACCTCGTGCAGGGCCTGGCGGTCGCCGCCGGCCTGCACGCCGAGCATGAGGCAGCGCTCGGTCGCCATGAACGGCAGCTCTTTCATGACGTGGCGGCGCACCACCGGCTCCCGCACCTCGAGGCCCGACGCGATGTTCTCGGCGAGCACGAGGATGGCGTCCACCGCCAGGAACGCCTCGGGCAGCACGATGCGGCGGTTGGCCGAGTCGTCGAGGGTGCGCTCGAACCACTGCTGCGCGGCGGTCTCGTCGGTGTTCGCAGGGAGGTGCATGACGTAGCGCGCGAGCGACGCGATGCGCTCGGCGCGCATCGGGTTGCGCTTGTAGGCCATCGCCGACGAGCCGATCTGCTCGCTGCCGAACGGCTCGAGCACCTCGCCCAGGTGCTGGAGGATCCGCAGGTCGGCGGCCATCTTCGCGGCCGACTGCGCGACCTGCGCCAGGACGGCGACGATCTGCGCGTCGATCTTGCGCGGGTAGGTCTGCCCGCTCACCGCGACCACGCGCTGGAAGCCCATCTTCACCGCGACCAGCTGGTCGAG
>JAYTEN010000233.1:0-3626 GCA_043735145.1 Gemmatimonadota bacterium
GTATCCGGCGCGACGTCGAGCGACACATCGAAGGCCGTCCACCAGGGATAGCCGCTCTGCCGGGCCCACCCGATGCGCGTGCCGGCGATGCCGACGGCAAGGGCAGCGCCGAGACAGATGAAGATCGCGATGATCCCGACGGCCGCAGTCATCACGAGGAAGGCGGTCGGGTCCACAACGGGCTGCACGCCGATCACGCCGAAGAAGGCCAGCATCGCGATCATCCCCGCGACCATCCAGCGCATCGCCTTCGCCATTTCGCCGCGCAGCCGCTCGAGCCCCGGCGGCGGCCACTCGATCAGCGCGTGCGACGACGGCAGCAGCGCGCGCGAGACCTCGTCGGCGCTGGGCCGGTCGCCGGCCGGCTTGGCCAGCATGCGCGCCACCAGTCCCGCGACCGACGGATCGATGTCGGGGCGCAGCCTCATCAGGTCGGGGGGCGTGTCCTTGATGTGGGCGGCGGCGAGCGCCATCGGGTTCGTGGCCTCGAAGGGCGCGCGCCCCGCCAGCAGCTCGAAGGCGACGACGCCGAGGCTGTAGATGTCGCTCGCGCCCGTCACGTCCTCACCGGCGGCCTGCTCGGGCGACATGTACTGGGGTGTACCTAACGACATGCCCTTCTGCGTCAGCCGGATATCGGTCCCCGGCCCGCCGTCCCCGGTCCCCGTCAAGGCGGCGGAAATGCCGAAGTCGAGGACAATCGCCCGCTCGGTGCCCTTCTCCAGCATGATGTTGGGGGGCTTGATGTCGCGGTGCACCAGGCCACGCGCGTGCGCGGCGGCGAGGGCCGAGGCGACTTCGCCGACGATGCGCGCCACCCGCGCGGCGGGAACCTTCACCCCTTCGGGGCAGGCATCGCCCAGGGTGACGCCGTCTACGTACTGCATGACGAAGTAGCTGGTCTTCGACCGGGGCAGCTCGCCCACGGCGTGCACCGCGACGACGTTGGGGTGGGCGACCGCCGCCGCGCTCTCGGCCTCGCGCGCGAAGCGGCGGCGCAGCGTCTCGTCGTGGGCCAGTTCGGGGGAGAGCACCTTGACCACCACCGACCGTTTGAGGGCGGGGTCGCGGGCCAGAAACACCGCCCCCATGCCGCCCCGGCCGATCAGGCCGCCCAGCTGGATGGTGGGTGCGAGGGCTTCCGCCAGCTCGGCCGCCAGGGGCGCCAGATCGCCCAGCTCTTCATTCGCCATGACCCGGAATTGACAGTATGTTCTTCGGCTTGGCAATCAAACCTTCCGGGAGGATCAAGCAATGCGTACCGCATCACTCGCCCTGGTGGCGACCGCTTTCGCTTTTGCAGCCTGCAAGCCCGCCGCCCCCGCCGATAACGCGATGGCGAGCCCCGCGGCGACCGACTCGGTGAAGTCCGGCATCGACGCAATGAACCATGCCTTCACGCAGCACATGATGGCCGGCCACGTCGATTCAGTCGTCGCGTTGTACGCCTCCGACGCCACCGTGATGCCGCCCAACATGGCTCCCGCCCACGGCACCGCCGCGATCAAGACGATGATGGACGGCATGATGGCGATGGGCAAGCCGACGTCGTTCACGCTGCGCAGCGAGAACGTGGTCGTCGCCGGACCGATGGCGATCGAGCGCGGCCGCTGGACCTACGGGATGATGGGTCCGAACAACATGGCCATGGCCGACAGCGGCAACTACCTGGTCCATTGGCATAACATGGGCGGCAAGTGGATGATGATGAACGACATCTGGAACAGCGACCATCCGGCGATGGCGATGCCGGCGGCGCCCGCTCGGCGGCGCAGCTGATCTGAAAGTGGGGAAGTGGGGAAGTGTGGAAGTGGAAGATTGATCTTCCCCACTTTCCGACTTCCCCACTTCCCCACTCTTGACACGCTGCGGCCCGGAGGATATTTGGGAGCACCCCCAAACCGGAGTCCCCGCATGAAGGTGGTCGCCCGCGTCGTGGCGTTCGTCTGCTGTGGCATGTTTCTGTCCGTTTCGGCCGGCCTCGCTCAGTCCCAGGCGACCACCGGCATCATCCGCGGTACCGTTACGTCGGCGAGTGGCTCGCCGGCGACCGGCGCGACGGTGGTGCTCCGGAACACGGCCACCAACATCGAACGCAGCACCGTCACCAACGAGCGCGGCATCTTCGTCGCGGCGCTGCTCCCCGTCGGCGTGTACGACGTCAACGCGCGCATGGTCGGCGCCGCCGAAGTGCGCCGGCAGGGCGTGGTCCTCCGCCTCGGCGAAATCGTGGACCTCTCCCTCACCCTCGGCGCGGTGCAGCTGGCCGCCATCGACGTGAGCGGCGCCCCCGCCCAGCAGCCCGCCGGTCTGAACACGACGCGGCTCTCGGGTGAGGCGGTGGACGGCCTCCCCAACAACGGCCGCAACTTCATCAACCTGACCCTGCTCACCCCCAACGTCGCGGTGGTGCAAGGCCCCGACGGCGACGAGATCTCGGTCTCGGGCCAGCGCGGCATCTACAACAACGTCTCGGTGGACGGCGCCGACTTCAACAATCCGTTCTTCGGCGAGCAGCGCGGCGGACAGCGGCCCGCGTTCACCTTCAACCTCGACGCGGTCCAGGAAATGGTGGTGGTGCAGAACGGCGCCAATGCCGAGTTCGGGCGCTCGGGCGGCGGCTTCATCAACGTCCTCACCAAGACGGGCACCAACCGGATGGCCGGCACGCTGCACTACTTCGGCCAGTCCGACGCGATCTCGGCCCGCGACTTCGGCACCGGCGTCACGCCCGACTTCGCGCAGCACCAGTTCGGCCTCACCCTGGGCGGGCCCATCGTCCGCGACCGCGCCTTCTTCTTCGTCGCCTACGACCAGCAGATCTTCCGCCAGGTCAAGCAGACCGACCCGAACCGGTTCCCGGTGGCGCTGCGCACCTGGATGGATTCCGCCTTCGGCGGCGCGCTGGCCGGCGACTACGGATCCATCCGCCGCACCAACGACGCCAACGCGCTGCTGGTGAAGCTCGACTGGCGGCTGAGCGCGGCGCACAGCCTGTCGCTGAAGTACAACTACGCCAACTCGCGCCAGGAGAACGGCACCTTCGACGTGAATACCTGGGGGCGCTCGTCGAACGCGGTGGAGCGCGACTACTCGAACGCCGTCAACGGCGCCCTCGTGTCGGTGCTGAGCCCGTCGCTGACCAACGAGTTCCGCTTCCAGTTCGCTCGGGAGGACCGGCCGCGACCCTATGGAGGACCGTCGTTCCCGGGCACCAGCGGCACGCTCTTCGGCACCAGCGGGCGTCCCTTCCCCGACACCGGCGCGGACTTCGCGAACGGCTACCGCTGGGGCATGCCCTTCTTCATCCCCATCACCGCGCACGACACCCGCTTCCAGATCCTGAACAACCTGACCATCGCGCGCGGCAACCACATCTTCAAGATCGGCGGCGAGATCAACCGCACCGTGGCGACCCAGACCTTCATCGGGTTCGCCAACGGCCGCTTCATCTTCAGCAGCGTGCAGGGCTTCCTGAACTACGTCGGCATCGGTCCCAAGTACGTCGAGTGCTCGAATGCCAGCGGCGCCTTCGTCGGCAGCAACAACAACGGCAGCTGCGCCGGCTTCCCCGGCACCACCATCACCGGCCCGCTGCTCCTGTATCTCCAGCTCGCCCCGGTCGT
>JAYTEN010000234.1:0-8323 GCA_043735145.1 Gemmatimonadota bacterium
GGCCGCGAGCATGCCCTCCTCTGGGCGCTGCACCGCGATGCCCCCGATGGATCCTTTTTCTGCTTTCCCGGCAATGCCGGTACCGCAAAGCTTGCCACCAACCTTCCGGGCTCCGTCAACGATATCGACGCCGTCGTCGCCGCCGCGAAAGAAAAGCGCGTGGACCTCGTCGTCGTCGGTCCCGAGACGCCGCTGGCCCTCGGCCTCGCCGACAAGCTGACCAAGGCGGGCATCCCGGTCTTCGGACCTTCGGCCGCCGCCGCCCGCATCGAATCGTCCAAGGCGTTCGCCAAGGAGCTGATGAACAAGGCGGGCATTCCCACCGCCTCCTCACAGTGCTTCTCGGACCTCTCGACGGCGCTGCGATACATCGGGAGCCAGCAGGAGCCGCTCGTCGTGAAAGCCTCCGGCCTGGCCGGCGGCAAAGGGGCGGTTGTCTGCCGCACCAAGACCGAGGCCCGCACCGCGGCCACGTCGATGCTGCGGGAAGGCGCCATGGGCGAGGCCGGCGCACAGATCCTGGTTGAGGAGTTTGTGCCCGGTGAGGAGCTGTCGGTTCTTGCCATCACCGACGGAGAGCACTTTGCCGTGCTCCCGCCCGCGCAGGATCACAAGCGCATTGGAGACGGAGATACAGGTCCGAACACCGGTGGCATGGGAGCATATTGTCCCGTCTCCCTGGCTACGGACGAGTTGCTGGACCGGGTCGCCGACGAGGTGTTCCGGCCGATCCTGAAGGCGCTGACCAAGTCGGGATCACCTTACCGGGGCGTGCTTTACGCTGGCTTGATGCTCCGGGAAGAAGACGGAGCACTGTGCGTCATCGAGTTCAATTGCCGCTTCGGTGATCCGGAAGCGCAGGCAATTCTGGCTGCCACGCCTCCCGGGCTCCTTCCGGTTCTCAGGATGGTCGCTGAAGGTGGCTGGATGCCCGCCGGCCTGACTATGGGCGCGGCGAAGAAGGCGGCGGTCACGACCGTTCTTGCGGCAGAGGGCTACCCGGCCGCCCCGAAGCTGGGCGCCGAGATCCGGATTCCCCGCGGGCTCGAGTCGGCGAGGGACGTCCACATCTTTCACGCCGGAACCACCAAGGACGCCGATGGCAAGTTGCGCGTCTCCGGTGGCCGGGTGCTCGCGGTGACCGCGGTCGGCGCTGACGTCGCTTCCGCGGCAGCCCGGAGCCGCGAAGCCGCCGAAGCGATCGACTTCGAGGGCAAGCAATTCCGCCGCGACATCGGTTGGCGCGAGATCCAGCGGCAGGGTGCCCGAGCTACCTGAAGTAGAGACCATTGCACGTGACATGCGGCCCCACCTCAAAGGGGCCGCGATTCTTTCCGCCCACATCTTCAAGCCCGACATTCTCCGCAACGCGAAGCGCCCGGCCTTCGAACGGGGTCTTACTGGTCGGACCATCACCCAGGTCTGGCGACGGGCGAAACATCTCGTTCTCGACCTCGACAGCGGGCAGCGGGTGGTTATCCGGCCTGGCATGACCGGCGCCATGTACGTGAAGCATGGGGTAAGGGGTAAGGGGTATGGGGTAAAAGACAAACACGATGTGATGCACCTCGAGTTATCCAACGGCAAGCTCATCCGCTATCACGATGTCCGGAGGCTGGGCGGGATTTTCTTTCTCTCGCCGAAACAGTGGGCCGCTTACGATGCCGCACTCGGCATGGAGCCCCTGGGCAAACAATTCACCGCCGAGGCGCTGCGGGAGATCCTGAAGGGCTCGAAAGCGGCGGTGAAAAAGGTCATCATGGACCAGAAGAAGCTTGTCGGCGTGGGCAACATCTACGCCAGCGAGGCGCTCTGGATGTCCGGCATAGATCCCTCGCGCGAGGCTCGCAAGGTGAAGCACGCCGAGGCGTTGCTGTTGCGGGACGCGATCGTTGACGTGCTGGCCCGGTCGATCCGGGGCCGCGGCACCACGGTGCGCGACTATCGCACCGGCACCGGCGAGCCGGGGAGCTTCCAGGGCCGGCTCGCCGCCTACGGCCGCGAGGGCGAGCCGTGCCGGCGCTGCGGACGCCGGATCGTGATGACCCATGCGATCGACGCGCGTTCTTCCTACTTTTGTCCAGGATGTCAGCGCTAGCCCTCCACGACTCTTCGCCATCGCCCGCCACGCTCGCGGAGCTCAAGCGCCGCGTCCAGGCGTCGGCCGCAAAAAAACCGGGTGTCTACGAATTCCTCGACGCGATGGGCGGCACCATCTACGTCGGCAAGGCGAAGGACCTCCGGACCCGCCTGCTGTCCTACTTCTCCGCGTCGTATCCCGGCTCGAAGAGCGCGCGGCTGGTCCGCTGCGCCACCGATATCCGCTTCCGCTACGTGCCCAGCGAGTTCGCCGCGCTCCTCGAGGAGCAGCGGATGATCTCGAGCCTGCGGCCGGCGTACAATGTGGTCGGGAATTCCTTCCGGGCCGGCCTCGCCTTCATCAAGATGACGACGGGACCAGCACCTCGGCTGGTGGTCAGCGAGGGCGCCCGCGACGCCACGTCCCTGTACTACGGCCCGTTCCGCGGGCGCGCCGCGACGGCGGACGCCGTCCGCACCCTCGTGGACCTCCTCGGCCTGCGCGACTGCGTCGAGAAGCAGCCGATGCGCTTCGCCGACCAGCCCAGCCTCTTCGACGCCCCCGTTCCGCCCGCCTGCATCCGCTATGACCTCGGCACCTGCCTCGGGCCCTGCGCCGCGCGCTGCAGCGCCGGCGAGTACGGCGCCGCCGCCGCGCACGCGCGCGATTTCATGGAAGGCCGCGCCGCGGGACCGATGGACCGGATTCTCGGCACCATGGCGGCCGCGGCGGAATCGCAGGAGTTCGAGCGCGCGGGCATCTGGCGGGGCAAATTCGACCAGGTCACCTGGCTCTTCGCCGCGCTGGCGCGCCTGCGCGCCGCGATCGAGGGGCTGACTTTCGTCTACAGCGTGCCTGACGAATCGGGCCAGAATCGCGACAAGCTCTACTGCATTCGCCACGGCGTGGTCCGCGCCGAGGTGGCGCCGCCCACCACGCCGATCGAGCGCGCCGCGCTGAGCGAGACGGCACGGCGGCTGGCGATCGACAGCGGACCAGCGCCGGCGGCGCACAACGGCGCCGAGATGACCCAGCTGCTGCTCGTCATGTCGTGGTTTCGCAACAACCCTGAGGAATACGAGCGCACCAGTCCTTATCGCCGCTGGATCACCGATAGGGACGGGACCGCGTGACGTCGCGCAGCACGCAGATCGAGATCGAAATGTCGGCGGGATGGCATGTGACGGCCACCGGCACCGATGCGTCGGGCTGTGAAACACCGCATCCTCGCCGCGCTTTTCGGACCAGTCACCAACATGACCGTGGACCAGATCATCCGATGATGCCGCGGATGGCCGGACGAGCGGGCGGGCGGATGGCAATCGTCATGCTGCCCGCCGTGTTCCTGTTCAGCGCGGCTGCCGGCGCGCAGCAGCCCATCCGCCGCAGCCAGGAAGCGTATGTCCGGCAGAAGGTCGCCGATACGTGGATCGAGGTGCACTACCGCCGGCCCGTCGCGCGTGGCCGCACGCTGTTCGGCGAGATCGTGCCATGGGGCCGCATCTGGACTCCCGGGGCCGATACCGCGACCTCGATCTCCATCAGCACGCCGGTCGAGATCGAGAGCCAGGCGCTGCCGCGCGGCAGCTATTCGATCTGGATGCTCCCTGACTCCGCCGGCCCCTGGACGGTGATCTTCAGCCGGGTCACGCCCGTCTTCCACACGCGCTATCCGGGCGAGGGCCAGGATCAGCTGCGCCTCCGGGTGGCTCCGCGGACCGGCCCGCACGTGGAATCGCTGCTCTTCTCATTCCCCGACGTCGATGGCACCGACGCAACCCTGGTCATGCAGTGGGGCACGACGAGCCTCCCGCTGCGCATCCGCGTTCCCGCCCCGTAACAAAACCTGCCGTTGTGCGTTAGGTTGGTGAACCCATGACCAGCCTTCGCTACGCCTGGCGCTCCCTCCGCAAGAGTCCCGGCTTCGTCACCGTGGCGGTGCTCGCGCTGGGCATCGGCCTCGGCCTCTCGACGACGATGTTCGCCGTCATGGATGCCGTGCTGAACCCCTACGTCGCCTTCGACAAACCGAACGACCTCTACTCGGTGAACTGGTGGTTCGGGCGCCGGAACCCGATGCGCCCCGCCGAGCTGTACCGCTACCTCAGGGACAACACCCATTCCTTCGAGGGCGTCGCGGCGACCGGCTGGGGCAGCGTGGCCACGTTGCAGGGGGCCGACGGCGAGCCGATCGACGTCGGCATGCGCGTGGCATCTCCCCGCTGGTTCACGATGACGGGCGTCCACGTTGAGCGCGGGCGGGCGTTCACCGAGGCCGACGGCGAAGACGTCATCATGCTGAGTCATGAGCTCTGGACACGGATTTTCGGCAAGCGGAAGCAACTCCAGGGTGCCACCGTCACGCTGAATGGTAAGACCCTGGTCGTGGTCGGCGTGCTCCCGCGCGGCACCGATCGCGGCTCGGCGTGGACGCCCCTCCCCGCGAACATCGAGACGACCAATGTCACCGCATACCTGCGTCCCTGGGTCCGTCTGGGCGCGGGTGTGTCACGCGAGCAAGCCGACCGTGAGCTGAAATTGCTCGCCGGCCGCCTGACCGAGCAATATCACGCCCGCGAGGCGCCCTTCTCGTTCGAGCTGAGCCCGGTGGTGGAGCGCCGTGAGGAGCTGAAGGACATCCACAAGGCCATGGTCGGCTCGGCGCTCGCCGTCCTGCTCATCGCCTGCGTGAACCTTGCGCATCTCATGCTGACACGGGGCCTCGCCAAGCGGCGCGAGTTGGCGCTTCGCCTCGCCCTGGGGGCGAGCCGCTGGGCCGTCGTGCGGCAGATGTTCACCGAGTGCGCCATCATCACCGTCGGCGGCATGGCGATCGGCGGGCTCATCGCGCTCTGGGGCACCGACCTCCTCCAGAACCGGATGCCTCCGGAGGTCGCGTGGGTCGGCCTGGTGCGGCCGCAGCTGAGCTGGCGGGTGTTCGCGCTGGGCGGCGCGGCGGCCACGCTGTCGGCGGTGCTCTTCGGCCTGCTGCCCGCGATGCGAGTGGCCTTCAACCTGAATCTCGACGAGCCCATGAAGGACGACGCCGGCACCACGACCGGACGCGTGCGATATCGCTACAATCCGCTGGTGATGGCGGAAGTCGGCCTGGCGCTGGTGCTGATGATGGGCGGAGGATTGCTGGTGCGGACGCTGCACGAGCTGCAGCGCGAAAAAGCCGACACCAACGAGGACACGCTGCTGCGCGGCTGGTACTACATGCAGCGCTCACCAGACACGACGGTGCACCGCAGCCAACCGTCGCTGCAGTCCGTCCTGACAACGATTGCCGGCGTGCCCGGAGTACTCGAGACCGCCTTCATGGGCGGGCGGAATCCGCCGGGCGGAGCCGTGTCCGGCGAGCAGACGGAGGATTCGACTCACACGATCACGATGCAGTACTACCCGGTTGTCTCGACCACCTACCTGCACGTCGTGGGTCTGCCGATCCTGCGCGGGCGCGACTTCGAGCCCGGCGATGCGTCGGGACCCGGCGTCGCCATCATCGACGCGCTCGCGGCGCAGCACCTCTATCCGGGCGAGGAAGCGGTGGGCCGGATGCTCAAGCTGGGCAGCCCGCCGTCGAATGCGCCGTGGGTCCGCATCATCGGCGTCGCGCGGAGCCCGAAGTCGCGCGAGGGCGACGCGCGGTACGCGCCGCAGGCGCAAGTATGGCTCGCCATGCGCGACACGGTGCTCGAGGCCGGTTTCGCCATCCGCGCGGCGTCGACCGACCCGAAAATCCCGGCCGCGATCGTGCGCCGACTCCGGCAGATGAGCGGCTTCGGCGTGTCGGTGATGCCGTGGGATTTCAGCCATCGAGCGGAGATCGCGTC
Source organism: Gemmatimonadota bacterium (assembly GCA_043735145.1). Classification (GTDB taxonomy): domain Bacteria; phylum Gemmatimonadota; class Gemmatimonadetes; order Gemmatimonadales; family JACORV01; genus DASXPG01. Next base: position 5,917 of record JAYTEN010000234.1, read on the forward strand.
ACGCGGGTTTCTGGCCAAGGTTTTCGTCACCATGGGCGCGGTGGCGCTCGGACTCTCGGCCCTCGGGCTCTACGGCGTGCTGGCGTATGCGGTCACACGCCGCATGCGCGAGTTCGCCGTCCGCGTCGCCCTCGGCGCCGATGCGAAAACACTGCGGAAGATGGTCCTGCACGACGGCTTCGTCATGCTGCTCGGCGGGATCGGCGTCGGCGCTTTCTTCGCCCTCGCGACGTCACGACTCCTGGATTCGGTGCTCATCGCGGTGCTGCCGTCGGACGTCGTGAGCCTGGTGTTCTGCGAGGTCATCCTGATCGGCGCCGGCCTCGCCGCGGCCGCGGGACCGGCTCGCCGGGCGGCAAGGGCCAATCCGATGGACATTCTGCGGGCGGTCTAGAAATGCAGTAGATACGCCACGATGTCGTATTACTGTCGCCTTGATGTGACCTTGATGACATGACGAAAGGGGCGGCCACAGGGGCCGCCCCTACGATAGCGCCCACCTCTCACAGCAGCGAGACTATCCTGGCCCTCGGCGGGATGCCCGGCTCCGTCTCCATGATGGCGACGGTGACGGGAAGGTCGAACCGCCGCGGCCCGGCCGAGCCCGGATTCAACGCCACGCTGAAGTCGGGAAAATCCCGGATGACGGGATCGTGGCTGTGCCCGAAAATCATGACGTCGGCGTCGGGATACATCTTCTTCATGCCTTCCGGGTCGAGCGTGTCCAGCTTGTCACCGTGGGCGATCACGAACTCGAATCCGTCGATCTTCTCGCGATGGACCGCGGGCAGGTGCGCGCGGATGATCGAGCTGTCGGTGTTGCCGTAGACCGCCGACACGGGCGCGATCAGCAGCAGCTCGTCCAGGATCGACGCGTCCCCCACGTCGCCCGCATGCAGGATGCGATCGACTTCCTTGAACACCTCATGCACCTCCGGCCGCAACAGACCATGGGTATCGGAGATGATGCCCAATCTCATGAACGCTTCCTTGGCGACTTGGCAACTTGGCGACTTGGCGACTTGGCGACTGGTCCTTGGCGACTTGGCGACTTGGCGACTGGCCCTTGGCGACTTGGCGCCTTGTTGTCTCCCCAACGCGGAGCCAGTTCCAGATCCAGCCCCAGCTGGTCGACGATCCGCTGCACGATGAAGTCCACCAGGTCGACGATCGACTCCGGCCGGTGATAAAAACCGGGCGCCGCCGGCAGCACCACCGCGCCCGCCTCGGTCACCGACACGATGTTGCGCGCATGGACCAGCGACAGCGGCGTCTCGCGCGGCACAAGGATCAGCTTCCGCCGCTCCTTCAACGTCACGTCGGCCGCGCGCTCCACCAGGCTGCGGCTGTTGCCGTGCGCCACCGCCGAGAGCGTCGCCATCGAGCAGGGGCAGATCACCATCCCCGCCGTGCGAGCCGAGCCCGAGGCGGGCTTCGCCCCGCGGTCGGCGTCGTCGAACACCGTGACCGATCCCCACGCCCGCTTCCCCCCCGTCGCCGCCACGAGTGCCGGCATGCCGGAGATCCCGCTCTCGGTTTCCAGGAGGCGCCAGCCATGCGAGGTCACCACCAGCCAGACCGGCGTCCTGTTCGCCGCCAGGACTTCGAGAAGCCGGACGGCGTAGGGCGCGCCCGACGCCCCTGTGATGGCAAGTACGACGGGAAGGTTCATGACCCCCTCCGGCTCGGCGCCGGACGGCGGACCGGATGAGGCATGGGCCGGGGAGGCGCCGGCTTTCGTGGTTTCGGCGGGGATTTTGCCAGGCTACGGGCGGCCACTGGGGCCGCCCCTACAACATCCCCGCGGGCCGCCCCTACAACATCCCCGCGGGCCGCCCCTACGTCCCCGCGGGCCACCCCGACGCGCTCAGGTGACACGATCAATGACCGCCCCCAGTGCCACCACCGCGGAAATGATGCCGTTCATGGTGAAGAACGCCGTGTCCAGTTTCGAGTAATCGTCGGCCCGGACAAGTCGGTGCTCCCAGATCAGGATCGATGCCGCCACCCCGATCGCCGCAACTAAGACCCACCCGAATCTGGAGCTCGCCCAAAATGCCGTAAGTAGCATAATAGCAAAGATATGCAGCATGCGTGCTACCGCAATTGCGTTACGTGCTCCCAATCGTTCAGGGATCGATTTCAAGCCTTGAACGCGGTCGAATGACTCATCCTGGAGAGCGTAGATAATGTCGAATCCAGCTACCCAGCACGCGACCGAGCCGGCCAGTAGCAGGAGCATCCACCATGGCGTGCTCCACTCGCCGGCTACGGCGAGATACCCGCCCACGGGAGCTATCGCGAGGCCCCAACCGAGCCACAGATGGGAAAGAGACGTGAACCGCTTGGTATAGGAGTACCCGCAGATCCAGAGCAGTGCCACCGGCGCCAGCTTCAGGCAAAGCGG